>JBAWFF010000217.1:0-22467 GCA_049591635.1 Acetobacteraceae bacterium | reverse complement strand
ATCACCTCCGACAGCCCGTAGATGTCGAGCGCATCCATCGCGAACCCGTCCTCGATCTCCCGGCGCATCTCGCGGCTCCAGGGCTCGGCGCCGAAAATGCCGATCTTGAGCGAGCAGGCGCGCGGGTCGATGCCCTGGCGGCGGAATTCGTCGAGGACCGCGAGCATGTAGCTGGGCGTGATGCTGATGATGTCGGGGCGGAAATCGGTGATGAGCCTCACTTGGCGCTCGGTCATTCCGCCGGAGACGGGAACCGTGGTGCAGCCGAGGCGCTGGGCGCCATCGTGCAGGCCAAGCCCGCCGGTGAACAGCCCGTAGCCGTACGCATTGTGCAGCATCATCCCCGACCGTCCGCCGGCGGCGTGGATCGAGCGCGCGACGACGCCGGCCCAGGTGTCGAGGTCGTTTTGCGTGTAGCCGACGACGATCGGCTGGCCGGTGGTGCCGGACGAGGCGTGGATGCGCAACACCCGCTCACGCGGGACGGCGAACATGCCGAACGGGTAGGTGGCGCGAAGGTCTTGCTTGGTGGTGAACGGGAAGCGGGCGAGGTCGTCGAGTTGGCGGAAATCGTCGGGATGGACGCCGGCCGCCTCGAACGCCGCTCGGGTGTGGGAGACGTTGGCGTAGGCATGGCGTAGGGTCGCGGCGATACGTTCGCGTTGCAGGGCGGCGAGCTCGTCGCGGGAGGCGGTTTCGATCGGGTCGAGGCCGGCTTGCATCCGATCAACCCTCCGCCGGGAAGAAGCGTTCGCCGAGGCCGCGCGTGTGGCCGCGAAACTCGGCGACGACCCCCTCGGGGCCGGTCACGCACACGTCGTACATCGCCGAACGCTTGGCGCGGGCGCGTTCGACCGCCTCGGCGCGCAATGTCTGATGCAACCGGCCGGGGCGAAGGAAACTGATCGCCGCGTGCTGTGCGATGGCGTGTTCCCCGTGGCTATTCGACGCAAAGGCCATCGCGCTGTCGGCGAGGCTGAAGATGAAGCCGCCGTGGCAGATGCCGAGGCCGTTCACCATGTGCTCCGCGATGGTCATGCTGAGCGTGGCGGCGCCGGGCGCAACGGCGTCGAGGCGCATCCCGAGATCGCGGGTGGCGCGATCCTCCTGCCACATCTTGTCGGCGACCGCGCGGGCGAGGGCGTCTTGTGTCATCTCCCACCCTTGAAGACGGGGCGACGCTTGGCGAGGAAGGCGCGCACGCCCTCGGCGTAGTCGGCGGTGCGGCCGGCCGCGGCTTGCGTGCTTGCTTCGAGGTCGAGCTGGGCGTCGAGCACGTTGGTGGCGGAGGCGTCGAACAGGCGCTTCATCATGGCGAGCGCCGCGGTCGGCAGGGCGGCGAGGCGGGCGGTGAGCGCCTCGGCCTCGAAGGCCAGCGCGTCATCATCGACCGCCTGCCAGATCAGGCCCCAGGCTTCGGCCTGCGCGGCGGTGACGGGTTCGCCGAGCATGACGAGGGCGCGGGCACGGGCGTCGCCGATCAGGCGTGGCAGGAAGAACGTGCCGCCGCAATCTGGCACCAGGCCGATGCGGACGAAGGCCTGCACGAAGCTCGCACCGCGCCCGGCGAGTACGATGTCACAGGCGAGCGCGACGTTGGCGCCGGCACCGGCGGCGACCCCGTTGACGGCGCAAACGACGGGCAGCGGCAGCGCGCGCAAGCGGGCGATGACGCCTTGGTGGTAGGATCGCGCGATGCCGCCGAGATCGGGGCTGGGGTTATCGGAGCCAGGGATGATGGCGTCGCTGAGTTCCTGGCCGGCGCAAAAGCCGCGCCCAGCGCCGGTGAGCAGGAGGGCGCGGCAGGATCGGTCAGCCTCGGCGGCATCGAACGCTTCGGTCAGGCCGGCGAGCACGGACGGGTTGAGCGCGTTCAGCTTGTCGGGACGGTTGAGGATGATCTTGTGCCAGCCCTCACGGCGTTCCACGCGAACCGGATCGTCCATCGTCTACCTCCCCTGCGGCTTCGCAAAACTGATGCTCGCGTCAGCCCTCCCGAACCTGCTCGGAAGCCATTTGCCGGCGAAGAATGTCGTTTATTCTCGACTGATAGCCAGGCCCGTACGACCGCAGCCAGTCAAGCACGTCCATATCGACGCGCAGCGAGATCGCCTGCTTGCGCGGCTTGAAGAACGCGCCGCGTGTGGCGAGCCGCCAATGCGCCGCCGGAGCTTCCGGAATGTCGGCAGTGTCCGGCTCCCGGCCTTCGAGGGCACGTAGTTGCGCCAACTGATCGTCCGTCAACTTCCGATCACTCGCCATCCTCGTAGCGCCTCCTTTCATGCCTCGTGGCCTCCCTGAGACCGATGATTCGGACAAGCTCCGGATCGTCGTCGTCCGGGTACGCGTGGACCACAACGAGTGTCTTCAGGCCGCCGGCGACAACCCCGATACAATGCCATCGTTCCTCGCCATCATAGCGGTCGAACACCACCACCCGCAGCGGATCGGAGAACACCAATTCGGCGAAGGAGAAGTCCAACCCGTGCTTGGCTTTGTTCGCCCGCTCCTTCGCCGGATCCCACAGGAATCTCATCTCTGATGAGCGTATATACTGAATAGTATAGTCATGTGCAAGACCCGCCCGTCCGGTTGAGGGCCGTTCGCGCCTGGGCCACAATCTGAGCGAGCCGCCACCCCGGGGGTAAGGAGAGGCACATGCAGGCCCCGCTTGCGAGCATGATCGACGTCGATCGCGGGATGATCAGCCGGGATATCTTCGTCGCCCCCGAGTTCCACCGCGCCGAACTGGAGACGCTGTTCACCCGCGCCTGGCTGTTCGTCGGCCATGAGAGCCTGATCCCCAAGCCGGGCGATTTCTACACCACCCGGATGGGCGACGGCAGCGTGCTGCTGTGCCGCGACGAGCGCGGCGCGATCCATGTGTTCCTCAACTCGTGCCGGCATCGCGGGATGAAGGTCTGCCGCTACGAGCAGGGCAACACATCGTTGTTCGTCTGCCCGTACCATAGCTGGAGCTACACCACGGACGGCAAGCTGCAAGGCGTGCCGCTGTACCGGACCCTGTACGACGGCACGCTGAACCGCGAGGACTGGTCGCTGATCGAGGTGCCGCGCCTCGCCACCTACAAGGGCACGATCTGGGCATCGTGGGACGCTGAAGCGCCCGACCTCACGACCTATCTCGGCGACGCGGTGGAGCATCTGGATCAGGCGCTCGATTGCCGCGACGGACGACCGGGCGGGTCGGAGGTGATCGGGGTACACAAATGGGTGCTGCCGGCGAACTGGAAGTTCGCGGCCGAGAACTTCCTGGGCGACACCTACCACAACCCGAGCCACCGCTCGGTCGACATGATCGGCATCGGCCCCTCCGCGCAGCGCGGCGCCAAGGGGCGGCGCGACAACGACTATGGGAAGGCGCACCACGTCTGGGTGAACTTCCCGCAGGGCCACGGAGTACACAGTTTCATGCAGGAGCCGGACGCCGAATACGTGCCGAGCTACCAGCAGAACCCGGTGGTCGAGGAGTACATGCGCCACTGCTACCATGAACGCCGCCGCCGGCTCGGCGAGCGGGCGCGGCTGCTGCCGTTCACCGGCACGATCTTCCCCAACGCCTCCTTCCACGGCCGCCAGCCGCGCGGCATCTGCGTCTGGCATCCGCACAGCCCGACCGAGACCGAGGCATGGCGGTTCTTCCTGGTCGACGCCGACGCGCCGGCCGAGGTGAAGGACCTGCTGCGCCGGTTCTACATGCGCTACTCCGGTCCGGCCGGCATGACCGAGCAGGACGACATGGAGAACTGGCTGTACGCGACGGCGTCCAGCACAAGCACGATCGCCCGGCGCTATCCGTTTAACTATCAGCAATCGCTCAACGTGGCCGCCGGGACGGACCCGCTGCTGGGCGGCGAGGTGAACGTGCAGATCACCGAGCAGAACGCGCGCAATTACTACCGCCGCTATCGCACCTACCTGGAGGGCGCGGACTGGCCGACGCTGCTGGGGCGCGCCGGTCTGCGCGAAGCCGCCGAATGAGCGCCTGGTTCGCGCTGACCCAGGAGATCGCGGAGTTCCTGTATCGCGAGGCCGATCTCCTCGACGAGCGGCGGTTCAAGGAATGGCTCGACCTGCTGGCCGACGACCTCGTCTATTTCATGCCGATCCGCCGCAACGTGAAGTTTGGCCAGCACGAGGAACGCGAGAACACCCGCCAGGGCGAGGGTATCAGCTGGTTCGATGAGGACAAATGGACGCTCACCAAGCGGGTTGAGCAGGTGCTGACCGGGGTGCACTACGCCGAGGAGCCGCTGTCACGCGTGTGCCACGTCGTGACCAACGTGCGGCTGCTGCGTGTCGAGCCCTCGGTGGAGGCAGCGCGCGAGGTGGTGGTGGGGTCACGCTTCCTGGTGCAGCAGAACCGGGTGGAGTACGAGGCCTACCAGTTCGTCGGGCGGCGGACGGACACGCTGCGTCGCGAAGGCGCGGAATGGCGGATCGCGCGGCGGGAGATGGTGATCGGGCAGAACGTGCTGATGGCGAAGAATCTGAGCATCTTGTTCTGATGATCGACCTCTCCTCACTCGCCGAAGGAACCCGGCTTCGCATCGCCGGCGGGGTCGTGGCCGAGGTCCTCGGCGCCGTCGACGGCGAGTGGGTTCGTGTCCGACTGGTGGAGGTGCCCGTGGGCAAAGGCGTCGTGGGGGACGAAGAATTGTGCCACGCGACCGACATCGTCGCGGTCCTGTAGGCAATGCTGCGGTTTGGATTCCTGCCGAGCGACTTCAATCCGATGGTGCTGATGCTTGGCGAGGCCGAGGATTTGCGCGCGCTGGCCGGGGTGCTGCGTGGGTTCGCCCGGACGCCCACGGAAATCAGCTTGGAAACGCTGGGATTTTGCGCGGCGGTGAACGAGACGCGGATCGTGCTGGACACCGGCCCGACCGCCGGGCTGCGCCGTCTGCCGGAACCGGGTCACGTCTTCGCCTGGACGCTCGATCCCGCGTGCGCGCGACACCACGCCGACCTGATTGACGCCCTGACGCAGGCCGACCGTCCGGCGGGATCGGAGGTGCTGGAGGACGGCTCGATCGCGCTGAAGGTCTCGCGCGGGGAGTACACGGATGACTTCCTCCGGCCCTAGGCCAGGATCGCCGCCATCACCACGCAGACGAACGCCGGCACGGCGGCCAGCAGGTGATCGTGCATGGCGAGCGCGCCAAGGACCGCCGCGCCTGTTACATACAGCAGAAAGGCGCCGATCTGGCACCATGTCTTCGCCTCTATCCGGCGTGGCGTCCGACCGAGCGCGGCGGCGGTAAGTGCGCCGATGATCTCGGCCACGGTGGTGGTGAACACCACCGTGTTGATACCCGGAACGCCCAGCCGGCGCGCCGCCACTGATTGTATCCCCATGGCCGCCCCGGCGAGCAGGGTCATCCATGGCAGGAAGTTGTGCGACAGCGCCAGCGGGGGATGAAGCACCCCCACCCGCGCCGGCCACAGCACGGCGAACACGCCGAGCAGCACCGCCTCGATGAGCAGCACGCGGCGCGGCGTCAATGCCCCGGCCGACGAGGCGATGCCGACGCCGATGATGAAGCCGGCGAAGGCGAGCAAGGCACGGGAGGCGTCGGACAGGTGATTCTGGCTGAGCGCGATCCCGAGCAGGATCGCATTGCCGCTCATCGCCGAGGTGAACGCCCCGAGGGCGACGAAGCTCAGCGCATCGATCCCTCCGGCGGTGATCGAGAGCAGCCAGATGGCGCCGTCGCGCCTCACCGACGGGCACGGCCGACGATCTGGGTGGGGCTGACGAAGCGCAGGGTGACCAGCAGCCAGATCAGGGTCGCCGCCATGTAGACGACCGCCATCGCGTCGATCGACTGGCCGGGGCGCACCCCGGCGGCGAAGACCGCATAGTAGAGCGCGACGACCAGGGTCTGACTGGTTGGACCGGAGGTGAGGAATGTCAACTCGAACTCCGCGATGGTACGGACCAGGACGAGCAACAGAGCCGACAATATGCCCGGGGCAAGCAGTGGGACCAGGACGGAGGCGAACAGCCGTGGCGTGCGGGCGCCGAAGACGCGGGCGGCGGCTTCGACGCGCGGATCGATCTGCTCGATGAACGGAACCATGATGAGGATAACGAACGGCACCGTGGGCACCAGGTTGGCCAGGATCACGCCCCAGATCGTGCCGGCGAGATGGGCCTGGTACAGCACCGTCGCGAGCGGAATGCCGTAGGTGAACGGCGGGACCAGCAGCGGCAGCAGGAACAGCGCCATCGCCGCGCGCTTGCCCGGAAAGTTCCGGCGCGCCATTGCGTAGGCCGCCGGCACGCCGAGAATGCCGGAGACCACGACGACGGCGGCGACCACCTCGACGGTAACGATCAGGATGTCCGGAAGCTGGAACTCGTCCCAGACGAGGGCGTACCAGCGCGGGGTGTAGCCCGCCGGCAGCCAGGTCGCGAACCAGCGCGTGCCGAAGGAGTTCACCACGACGGTCGCGATCATGGCGAACAGGTTCAGCATGAAGAACCCAGTCACCGCCCAGACGCCGAAGGCCCAGGCGCGCTCCCCGAACGAGGCGTCGCGCTGCATCAGCCTTTGCCGGTCGCGGCGGGGCCGCGATAGACGAGGCCGCGCATCGCCAGCAGGGCGACGACGACGAGGATCTGCACGGCTGCCATCAGCATCGCGATCGCCGAGGCCATCGAGTAGTCGTACTGCTCGAACGCCGCCTGGTAGGCGGCGATGGAGATGACGCGGGTCGGCCCGGCGGGCGCGCCGAGCAGGACGGCGGAGGGGAACACCGAGAACGCCTGTACGAAGGACAGCGCCAAGGTGATGGTGAGGCCAGGGATCAGCAGCGGCAGCAGGATGCGCGTGAAGCGCGCGCGCGCGCGCGCGCCCAGCACGGCGGCGGCGTTCTCCAGCGATGGATCGATGCCGGAGACGTAGGACAGCACCAGCAGGAAGGTGAACGGAAAGCCGGTGACGACGAGTGCGAGGAACACGCCCCAGTAATTGTGGACGAGGCGGATCGGGTGGGCGACCAGGCCGGAGCCGAGCAGCACGCGGTTCACCCAGCCGATGGGTCCGAGATAGGTCAACAGCCCCTCGGCCACGAGCACGGTGCCGAGGGTGATCGGAATGACGAGGATGGCGGTAATGAGCCGCTGGTGGCGCATCAGGCGAACCCGCAGCGCCACCGGGATCGCGGCGACGACGTTCAGGATCGTGACGGGAACGGCGATCACGAGGGTGATGCGGATGGTGCTGTAAAGGAACGGGTCGGAGAAGAAGCGCGTGTAGTTGGCGAGTGCATTGCCCTTCGTCGGGGTGAAGGAGAGATAGAGCCCGTAGAGGAACGGATAGACGAAAAGCGCCAGGACGGAGAGGATCGCGGGCAGGATCAGGAGGGTCGCGCCGTCGAGGCCGCGTTCGCGTAGGCGGGCGCGCAGCGGCAGGCCCTCGCTCGTACCCCTCCCCCTACCCCCTCCCGCAAGGGGAGGGGGGACTCCCATGCTAAGTCCCCCCTCCCCTTGCGGGAGGGGGTTAGGGGGAGGGGTCGCGAGAGAGCCGGCCGTCACGCGGCGTACACCAGCACCCGCGCGGCCGGCGCGTCCAGACGGATTGTCTCGCCCGGCTGGACTCGCGTGTCGGCGCTGAAGTGAAGCTCGGTGCCGTCGGCGGCATGCGCGATGCCGGCGAAATCCCGGCCCCGGTACTCGGCGGAGTCGACGGTCGCGACGATCTTGCCGTCCGGGGCGGGGCTCAGGTCCTCGGGGCGGATGGCCACCATCGTGGGACCGGCGAAGGCGGCCCCGACCGGGGTGGCGATCATCTCGGCACCCGCGATCGTCACCGCGACGCCACCGGAAACCGGCCGGGAGGTGGCGTGGATCAGGTTGCGGTAGCCCATGAACTCCGCGACGTCGGGATGGGCGGGGCGGGCATAGAGGTCCTCCGGCGTGCCGATCTGGCGCACCGTGCCGTCGCGCATCACCACGATGCGGTCGGCGAGCGACAGCGCCTCGTCCTGGTCGTGGGTCACGTAGATCGTGGCGGACCCCAGCATATTGTGGATGCGCCTGATCTCGGCGCGCATCTCCAGACGGAGCTTGGCGTCGAGGTTCGACAGCGGCTCGTCCATCAACACCAAGGGCGGCTCGACGACGATCGCGCGGGCGATCGCGACGCGCTGCTGCTGGCCGCCCGACAGCTGCCCCGGCGGCTTGTCGGCCTGCTCGACGAGGCGCACGAGCGACAGGGCCTCGTCCACCCGGCGGTCGATCTCGGCACGCGCGCGGCGTTGGGAGACGAGGCCGAAACCCACGTTGCGCCGCACCGACATATGCGGGAACAGCGCGTAATTCTGGAACACCATCGCGAAGCCGCGGTCTTCCGGACCGAGCGTGTCGATGCGGCGCTCATCGAGCCAAATCGACCCACCGGTCAGCGTGAGCAGTCCGGCGACGCAATTGAGCGCGGTGGATTTGCCGCAACCCGAAGGCCCGAGCAGGGCGACGAACTCGCCCCGCTCCACCGTCAGGGTCACGTCGCGCAGCGCGTTCAGCGTGCCGAACGCCCGGCTGATGCTATCGAGACGAAGCGCGCGAAAGTCGCGCGAGGCGAGCGCCAAGGCGCCCTCTCCGAGCTACTTCCCCACCTTGGCGCCGATCTCCTTGTCCCACCGCTCGAACGCGTAGACGAGCTGCTTGGCGCCGAGCTGGGTGTCCATCGGGGTCTCGGCGAACAGCTTCGGATAGAAGTCGCCCCGCCCGTACTCCTTGATGACCTCCTGGCTATCGGCCGGCGCCATGCTGAGCGGCACGTCGCGCACCGAAGGGCCGGGATAGAAATAGCCCTTGTCGTAAGTCGTCGCCTGCGCCGGCTTGGTCAGCATGTAGCTGATGAGGTCGAGCAGCACCGCGACCCGCTCTGGCGCGATGCCCCTGGGGATCGCCATGTACTGGGCGTCGGTGATGAAGTGGAACCCCTTGAGGGTAGTGATCGCCGCGTCCTTCGGCACCACGCCGAGGGCCCGCGGATTGATGTCCCACCCGACATGGCTCGCGACCATGTCACGCGAGCCCTCGGCCAGTTCCTTCATCGTCGCGGTGGTGCCCGTCGGGTAGTACTCGATATTCTTGCCCAGTTCGGCGAGGTAGCTCCAGGTCTTCGCCCAGCCGTTGACCGGGTCCTTCGGATCGCTGTCGCCGAGGATGTACGGCATCCCCATCAGCAGCACGCGGCCGGGGCCGGAATTGGCGGGGCGCGCATAGAGGAAGCGGTTCTTGTTGGCCTTCGTGTAGGCGAGCAGATCCTCGGCGGTCTTCGGCGGCTGCTTCACGCGGTCCGGCATGTACTCGAGCAGCGGGCCGCCGGGGCAGAACACGACGCAGACCGCCTGGCCCTGGGCCAGCTTCTGCATGTCCCAGGCGGCGGGCAGCAGGAGCGGCTGGAGGTCGGGCAGGCTGGCGGCGTGATCAGGGAACAGCTTGGTCCAAATGTTCAGGTCGACGCCGTTGGAGACGATGTCGACGCCGCCGAGCACCAAGTCGATATCGAGCCGCCCGGCGTTCTGCTGCGCCTGGAGCTTTCCCGGCAGCTCCGGCGCCGGGGCCTGACTGAAGTTGATCCGCGAGACGAGCTTCGGGTTGGCTCGCTGATAATTCTCCATCGCGCGCCGGGTGAGCTGGAGCTGGCCGCCGACATCGACGGCGTTGAGCGCGAGCGGCGACGCAGGCGGCGTCACGGCGCCTCGCGCGTAGCCGCCACCGGCCCCTACCGCGGCCATGCCGGCCATTCCGCCGAGCAGCGTGCGCCGTGTCGTGTCGATCCTTGCCATCGAGTCCTCCCGGGTTGCGCGGCCGCTGACTGGCGCTATGGCGCGCGTGTTGTGGTATCGCTACCATGAGGCCCCGGGCGTGGCAATGCCCTTGGGGCAAGGGAGGATGCGTGGGAAGCAGACGGGGATCGGCGCAAGGGGTGCGGATCGCCGACGTGGCGGCGGCGGCTGGCGTGGCGCCGATGACCGTCTCGCGGGTGATCAACACGCCCGAGCGGGTCACCGCGGGCACCGCCACACGGGTACGCGCGGCGATCGCGCGGCTCGGCTACGTGCCGAACCTCGTCGCCGGTGGGTTGTCGTCGCGCCGGTCCCGGATCATCGCGGCGATCGTGCCGACCATCGCGCACCCGATGTTCACCGCGCTGGTCGACAGTTTCACCGAGACGCTTCGCGACGCGGGCTATCAGGTGATGCTCTCGTTGAGCGGCTATGCGGCCGGGCGGGAGGATGAACTGGTGCGCGCCCTGCTGGGCCGCCGGCCGGACGGCATCCTGCTGACCGGGGCGGAACACGGCCCCGCCACGCGGCAGATGCTGGCGGAGGCCGGGATCCCGGTGGTGGAGATTTTCGACGTGGGGGTGCCGATCGACATGCTGGTGGGGTTCGACCACGCCGCGATCGGCGCCGCCGTCGCCACCTATTTCCTCGGCAAGGGGCATCGGCAATTCGCGGTGTTCGCCGCCGGGGATACGCGCGCGGTGGCGCGGCGGCGCGGCTTTGTGGAATGCCTGGCGCGGGCCGGCGGCACGCTGATCGGTGATCCGATCGTGCCGGCGCCGAGCACGATCGCCGCCGGTCGGCAGGCGCTGCGCGCGCTGGTACCCTCGCTGCACCAGCGCGCGGCGCTGTTTTGCAGCTCCGACCTGCTGGCGTTCGGGGCGATCGTGGAGGCGCGGGCGCATGGGGTGGACGTGCCAGGGCGGCTCGCCGTCTGCGGCTTCGGCGATTTCGAGTTGGGCGCGGCGAGCGAGCCGGCGTTCACGACAGTCACCGTCGAAGCGGGCCGGATCGGGCGGGAGGCGGCGGAGATGCTGTTGGCGCGACTGCGCGGCACGCCGGCGGCGGTGGCCGATGTGGTGCATGTCCCGTTCCGGATCGTCGAACGGGCCTCGACCTGAGCGGGGCTTGCGGGTTCGCCTCGGCTGAGAGAGACACGAGGGAATGAACCCGGAGACGCGATGATGGACAGCCCAATGGAGAGCATCGAGGCGGGCGGGCTCACGGTCGCGCGGGTTCTGTACGAATTCCTCAACGAGGAGGCGATCCCCGGGACCGGGGTGGAACCCGACGCATTCTGGCGCGGGTTCGCCGACCTGCTGCGGGAACTGGCGCCGCGCAACCGCGCGCTGCTCGACCGGCGGGATGCGTTGCAGGCGCGGATCGACGCCTGGCACGAGGAGCGGCGCGGCAAGGAGATCTATGCCGCCGAGTACCAGGCATTCCTGCGCGAGATCGGCTACCTGGTGGACGAGCCGGCGACCGTCGCGGTGACGACGGAGAACGTGGACGCGGAGATCGCGCGTATCGCCGGGCCGCAGCTCGTGGTGCCGGTGACGAATGCGCGTTACGCGCTCAACGCGGCGAATGCGCGCTGGGGAAGCCTGTACGACGCGCTGTACGGGACCGACGCCATCCCGGGACCGCGCGGCGGCGGGTACGACAAGGCGCGCGGGTCGAAGGTGGTGGCCCGGGCGCGGGCCTTCCTCGACGAAGCGGCGCCGCTGGCCTCGGGGAGCCATGCGGACGTGCGCAGCTACACGGTCGAGGCTGGCCGACTGGTGCCGGCGCTACGCGATCCGGCGCAATTCGTCGGCTATCGCGGCGACCCGATGGCGCCGGGCGCCGTGCTGCTCTCCCATCACGGATTGCACATCGAATTGCGCATCGACCGCGCCCACCCGATCGGGCGCGACGACAAGGCGGGGATCGCCGACGTGGTGCTGGAGGCGGCGATCACCACGATCCAGGATTGCGAGGATTCGATCGCGGCGGTCGACGCCGACGACAAGGTGGGCGCCTACCGCAACTGGCTCGGCTTGATGACGGGCACGCTCGAGGACACGTTCGAGAAGGGCGGCGCGATGATGACGCGCGCGCTGGCGCCGGACCGAGAGTACACCGCGCCGCAAGGCGGGACGGTGACGCTGCCGGGGCGCAGCCTCATGCTGATCCGCAATGTCGGACACCACATGTACACCGACGCGGTGCGTCTGGACGGGGCCGAGATTCCCGAGGGAATGCTGGACGCGGCGGTGACGTCGCTGATCGCGATGCACGACCTTCGCAACGCCAATCTTCCGGAGAGGGCCCCGATCCGCAACAGCCGCGCCGGCTCGGTCTACATCGTCAAGCCGAAGATGCACGGGCCCGACGAGGTCGCCCATACCTCGGCGATCTTCGCCCGGGTCGAGGACGTCCTGGGGCTCGCGCGCAATACCCTGAAGATCGGGATCATGGACGAGGAGCGGCGGACCTCGGCCAACCTCAAGGCCTGCATCGCAGCGGCGAAGGATCGGCTGGTATTCATCAACACCGGGTTCCTCGACCGCACCGGCGACGAGATCCACACGTCGATGGAAGCCGGGCCAATGATCCGCAAGGGCGAGATGAAGGCGACACCGTGGATCCGCGCCTACGAGGATCAGAACGTCGATATCGGGCTCGAATGCGGACTGCGCGGACGGGCGCAGATCGGCAAGGGCATGTGGGCGGCGCCGGATCGGATGGCCGACATGCTGGAGCAGAAGATCGGCCACCCGCGGGCCGGGGCAAACACCGCCTGGGTCCCCTCCCCGACCGCCGCGACCTTGCACGCCCTGCACTACCATGCGGTGGACGTGGCCGCCCGCCAGCGGGAGCTGGCCGGGCGCAAGCGGGCGCCGATCGGCGATCTGCTGACGCTCCCGCTCGCCGATCGGCCGAATTGGTCTCCCGAGGACGTCCAGCAGGAGTTGGACAACAACTGCCAGGGCATCCTGGGTTATGTCGTGCGTTGGATCGACCAGGGGGTTGGGTGCTCCAAGGTGCCCGACATCCACGACATCGGGCTGATGGAGGATCGGGCGACCCTGCGCATCTCCAGCCAGCACATCGCCAATTGGCTGCGCCACGGGATCACGACCGAGGCGCAGGTGATGGCGACGCTGAAGCGGATGGCCGCGGTGGTCGATCGGCAGAACGCGGGCGATCCCGCCTATCGGCCGATGGCGCCGGGGTTCGACGGGGTGGCCTTCAAGGCGGCCTGCGACCTCGTGTTCAAGGGCCGCGCCCAGCCGAACGGCTACACGGAGTTCATCCTGCACGCCCGCCGGCGCGAGGCGAAGCGGGCGTAAGTCAGATCCGCCCGGCCACAGCCCTCACCCTACCCGGCGCGGCACGCCAGATCGCCAGGATCGACACCAGGCTGCAACCGGCGCCGATCCAGAACGCCGCCGCGTAGGCGCCGGTCCCGTCATACACGACGCCCGCGACCCAAGGCCCCGCCGCGCCTCCCAGGATCGCCGCGAGCATCACCGTGCCGAAGATGCCGCCGTAGTGGCGGCCCTCGAAGATCTCGAGGGGAATGGCGCCCATAACCGCGGTCAGGCCGTAGCCCAGCGTTCCCTGCGCGAGGATCATCGCATAGAGCAGCAGCGGGGTGGGCGTGCCGCGCAGCGCGAGCAGGCAGAGGAAGCACAGGACAAACCCGAGATTGCCGATCATCCAGACCCATTCGCGGCCGATCCGGTCGGACAGATGGCCGAGGGCGATCTGGCCGGGCACCGCGACGAGGCTCACCAGACCCAGCGCCCAGGCGGCTTCGCTCGGCGCGAAGCCGATCTCGATCAGGTATTTCGTCTGGTGCACCTGGATCGCGTACCAGGAAAACAGCGCACAGAAATAGCCGATGGCCAGCCACCAGAACCGGCGCGTGCGCAACGCTCGGGCAAGCGTCCAATCGACCGCCGCCCAGGCGTGATCCACGACGTTGGCGGCGCGATCAGCGGACGCACGGGCCGAGGCCAGCCCGTCCGGATGAAGTCCGATGTCCTCGGGGCGCTGCTTGAGCAGCAGGTTGAGTGGCCCCAGCAGCACCAGCAGCAGGACGCCAAGGGAGACGCACGCGGCACGCCATCCCGCCGTCCCGATCAGCCAAGCCTGCCAGGGCAGGATGGTGATCGACCCGACGCCGACGCCCGCGAAGGCGATGCTGAGCGCGAGGCCGCGGCGGCGAACGAACCAGTTCGGCAGATACAGCGACTGCCCCGTATAGGCGAGACAGTTGACGCCACCGCCGGCGAGCGCGCCCAGCGTGAGATAGAGCTGCCAGGGCTGGCTGACGAGGCTCGCCAAGATCAGGCCCGCAGCCATCGTGACGACGCCGATCTCGATGACGAGCCTCGGGCCGCGCGCATCCATGAGCCGCCCGACGAACGGGGTGACGAGGGCGGAGACGAGAAACCCGAACGAGAAGGCGCCGGCGGTGACGCCTCGGTCCCAATGGAACTCCGCGAGGATCGCCGGGAACAGCAGCGAGAAGGTCGTGCGCGCGTTGACCCCGACCGCCATCGTGACGAACGACACGCCGACGAGAAGCCAGCCATAGAAGAACGGGGGGCGGCGCATAGGGGGATGGTGGAAGAGCGGGAGTGGGTGTGCAAATTGGGTAGGGTCGTGGAGAATCTCTCGTAATTAATGAAATATGAAGCGTCTGACGTGTCTCAGCCAGTCGCGGCCGGACCGCGCGCAGTCGCGACCACGCCGGCGGAGGAGGAGGGGCGGCAGCCGGCGACCAGGCCTATTCGTCTTCCAGCGTGAAACCGGCCCGCAACGACACCTGGTACTGCTTGATGGTGCCGTCCTCGATGCTGCCGCGGACCTGGACGACCTCGAACCAGCTCAGGTGACGGATGGTGGCGGCGGCACGCTCGATCGCGTTGTCGATGGCATCGGAGATGCTGTCCTGCGACGTCCCGACGAGGTCGATCATCTTGAAGACGGGTTCGGCCATGATGCCCACTCCTCCGGCTGTGGTGCCCTAAAGCGCCCTCGCGGCGTTTGGTGGCATGTCCGCGCGGAATTGAGCATCCACCCCGAAGCCGACCGCCACGCATGGCGGGCGGCGCTGTAGAGCACGGCGAAACCGAGGCCCATCATTGTCTCCAGGATCAGTGGATCAGCTTGCTGCCGGCAACCAGCAGTACCACCGCGAGCACCGGGCGCAGGACGCGCTCCGGCACACGGGTCACTAATAGGCTGCCGATGACCACGCCGGGGATGGAGCCCACCAGCAGGGCGCCGAGCAGATGCCAGTTGACGTCGCCGAGCCACCAATGGCCGAGCCCCGCCAGCAGGGTCAGCGGCACGGCGTGCGCGATGTCGGCGCCGACGATGTGCGAGGTGGGCAGGCGCGGGTAGAGGAACGCCAGCATCACCACCCCGAGCGCCCCGGCGCCGACCGAGGTCAGCGTCACCAGCACGCCGAGCAGGGCACCCGCCGCAACCGTCAGGGCCGCCGCCCGCCGCCGCGACAACCGCTCGGCGGCCCCGCCCGTCACCCGCAGCAGCACCTTCTTGAACAGCAACGCGATGGCGGTGAGCACGACCGCCGCGCCGAGCAGGACGGTGATGATCCGCGTCGCCTCCGGCGCGTGCAGCCTTGGGGCGAGAAAGAACAGCGTCAGCGCGGAGGCGGGCAGGCTGCCGGCGGCGAGCCGCCCGACGATGCGCCAGGCGATCGTGCGACCCATGCCAAGCACCGTCGTTCCCGCGGTCTTGGTGACCGCGGCCTGCAACAGATCGGTCCCGACCGCGCTGACCGGCGCGATCCCGAACAGCAGGATCAGGATCGGCGTCATCAAGGAGCCGCCGCCGACGCCGGTGAGGCCGATCAGGATGCCGACCAGGAGGCCGGCGAGCGGATAGAGATGCATGTCACGGCTCCAGTCCAGGAGCGAGATCGGCGTGGAAGCGGTTGCCCGCTGTGGTCGCGGCCACGATGCCCACGCGGATGGCGTAATCGGAGAACCGCTCGCCGGGCGCCCGCTCCCGCGCATACGACGCGAACAGCGGGCGCAGGGTCGCCACGATTTCATCGTGGCCGATCCGCTTGCGGTAGAGCTTCGACAACCGTGTGCCATCGAAGGCGCCGCCGAGGTACAGATTATAGGCACCCGGCCCCGTGCCGACGAGGCCGATCTCGGCCAGATAGGGTCGCGCGCAGCCGTTCGGGCAGCCGGTCATGCGCAGGGTGATCTCGTCGCCGGACAAGCCGGCCTGCTCGATCTCGGCATCCAGCGCGGTGATGAGGTCCGGCAGATAGCGTTCGCTCTCGGCGAGCGCGAGGCCGCAGGTAGGCAGCGCCACGCACGCCATCGCGTTGCGACGCAGCGCCGAGACCGGCGCCGACAGGCCGTGCTCGGCAAGCAGCGCCTCGATCCGCGGCTTGTGGAACGGGGCGACATTGGCGATCACGAGGTTCTGGTTCGGGGTGATGAGGAACAGCCCATCGTGCTCCTCGGCGATCGCCCGCAGCCCGTCCAGCATCGCGCCGCGGACGCGGCCGTTCTCGACGAACAGGCAGTAGTGCCAGGCGCCGTCGTCGCCCTGGACCCAGCCGGCCGGGTCACCCGAGCGCTCGAACGCGTACGGGCGCGCCGGCTCCAGGGCGAAACCGAGACGGCGCTCCACTTCGGCCTGGAAGGCGGCCAGGCCGCGCCGCTCGATCGTGTATTTCAGGCGCGCGTGCTTGCGGTCGGCCCGATCGCCCCAGTCGCGCTGCACCGTGACGATCTGCTCGCAGACCGCCACGACCTGCTCCGGCCGGCAGAAGCCGATCAGGTCGCCGGTGCGCGGGAAGGTATCGGGCTCGCCGTGGGTCATGCCCATGCCACCACCCACCGCGACATCGTAGCCGATGATGGCGCCGCCCTCGACGATGGCGATCAGCCCGACCTCGTGGGCGAAGGCGTCCACGTCGTTGAGCGGCGGCACCGCGATGGCGATCTTGAATTTCCGTGGCAGATAGGCGCGGCCGAGGATCGGCTCGTCCTCTTCCTCCCCGCCGGCGACCTGTTCGCCGTCGATGAAGATGTCGTGCCAGGCGCGCGAACGGGGGCGCAGATGCTCGCTGAGCGCGCGCGCCATCGCCAGCGCCTCGGCGTGGACCGCCGAGCGGTAGGGGTTGGGCGTGCAGATGACGTTGCGGTTCACGTCCCCGCAGGCCGCCATCGTGTCCAGCATCGCCGCGTTGATCGCCTGGATCGCCGGCTTCAGGTTGGACTTGATGATGCCGTGGAACTGGATGGTCTGGCGCGTGGTCAGCCGCAGCGTCCCGTTGCCACGCGCCGCCGCCATGTCGTGCATGGCGATCCATTGGCGGGGGGTGAGCACGCCGCCGGGGACGCGCAGTCGGGCCATGAAGATGAACGCCTTTTCCATCTTCTTCTTGGCTCGCTCCGGGCGCAGGTCGCGGTCGTCCTGCTGGTAGATGCCGTGGAACTTCGTGAGCTGCGTGTCGTCCTCGGCGATGGCGCCGCTGATGCGGTCGGCCAGCCCCGCGGCGATGGTGCCGCGCAGGAAGTCGCTGTCGGCCTTGATGGCCTCGTTGCGCGAAAGAGCTGTCATGCGAACTGCCTCTGGTGGATGCCGCATTCGGTCTTGGCGAGGCCCGCCCAGCGGCCGGCACGGGGCGCCTCGCCCGGGCCGATGGCGCGGGTGCAAGGCAGGCAGCCGATGGAGCGGAAGCCCGCCGCGGCGAGCGGATGGGCCGGAAGGTCGAAGCGGGCGAAATAGGCGGCGATGTCGGCCTCGTCCCACTCCACCAGCGGGTTGACCTTCACCCTTTCGCCCGGCTCTTGCTCGATCGCATCGAGCGCGCCGCGCGCGCCGCCCTGGAACCGCTTGCGCCCGGTGATCCAGGCGTCGAATCCGGCGAGAGCGGCGTCGAGCGGCTCCACCTTGCGCTGCCAGCAGCACCCATCAGGGTCGTGGCGCCACAGATCGCCGCGTGGATCGACTTCGGCGAGCCGGTCCGGGCCGGGCCGGGCGGTGCGGAGATCGCGCAGGCCGAGCCAATCGACCAGCGTCTCGCGGTAGCGCAGCGTCTCGGCGAACAGCTTGCCGGTGTCGAGGAAGATCACCGGAATCGTCCGGTCGATCTCGGCGACCATGTGCAGCAGGACGGCGCTCTCCACCCCGAAGGAGGAGACCAGCGCGATGCGGCCCTGGAACCGCTCGACGGCCGCCAGCAGCAGACCCTCGGCGTCCATCAATAGACATCCCGCAGATACTGGCCGCCCTGTTGCAGGCCGCGCAGCCAGGTGGTGCCGTCCTGACCCGACTGGTCCTCGCCGGTCCGCAGCAGGGTGGCGTGGACGTCCTTGGCCATCGCGGTGGCGTCGCCGCACACATAGAGAACGGCGCCGTCGGCGAGCCATCGGAACAGCTCGCGCCGGGCCTGCCACATGCGATGCTGGACGTAGATTTTCTCCGGCTGATCGCGGGAGAACGCGACATCCATCCGCGACAGCACGCCCGATTTGAGCCAGTCCTGGAATTCGAGCTGGTAGAGGAAATCGTGGGTGAAGTTCCGCGCCCCGAAGAACAGCCAGCTGGGCCCGCGCACGCCGGTCGCCTCGCGCTGCTGGAGGAAGGCCCGGTAGGGCGCCACGCCGGTGCCCGGCCCGACCATGATGATCGGGCGGTCCGCGTCGGCGGGCAGGCGGAAATGCGGGTTCGGCTTGACGAAGACGGAAAGCCGCTCGCCCGCCGCGCGGCGCTCCGCCACGTCGATCGAGGCGACGCCGTTGCGCGCCCGGCCGTGGCTTTGCCAACGCACCGCGCCGATCAGCAGATGCGCCTCCTCGCCCACCAAGGCGCGGCTGGAGGCGACCGAATAGTAGCGCGGCGGCAGCGGGCGCAGCAGCGCGGTGAACTGCTCGGCGTCGAGGCGGGCCGGCGCGGCGGCGAGCAGGTCGATCACCTGGCGGTCGCGCGTGAAGGCGGCGGTCCGCTCGGCATCGGCGGCGATCGCCAACAACTTGGCGTCCCCCGTCAGCCTCGCATAGGCGCCGACCTGGGCGCTGGTGAGCGTGGTGATGTCGAGCTTGTCGCGGAGCCGGTCGTGTAGCCCGGCGTCGCCGTCGAGGCCGGCGGCGCGGAGTACGTCCTCGACCAATGCGGGATCGTTAGCGGGCAGGAACCCGAGCGAATCGCCCGGCTCGTAGGCGAGCCCCGACCCTTGCAGCGACAGCTCCAGATGGATCGTCTCTGTGGTCGAGCGGCTGCTGTTGAGGTTGACCCGTGCCGCGATCTCCGCCTCGAACGGACGGGCGCGGCTGAAAGCGGAATCGGGTTCGGCGCGGGCGAAATCGACGTGGATCACCGCCGGGCCGCTCTCCGGCTCCAGCGCCCGCAGGCTCGCATCGATCCACGCCTTCGCCGGTGCCTCGTAGTCGAGGTCGCACTCGACACGGTCGGCGACGCGCGTCCCGCCCAGTGCGGCGAGGCGTTCGTCAAAGACGCGCCCGGTTTCGCAGAACTTCGCATAGGCGCGGTCGCCGAGGGCGAGGACGGCGTAGCGCACCCGATCAAGGCGCGGCGCCGCCTCGGCCAGAAGGGCCGCCAGGAATAGCTCGGCGCGCTGCGGCGGGTCGCCCTCGCCCCAGGTGCTGGCGATCACCAGCAAGTTTTCCGACGTGGCGACCAACTCCGGAGTGGCGTCGGCCATGTCGAGTGTCTTGGCGGCGAACCCGAGCCGTTGCGCGACCTTCCGGGCGGCGCCGGCCAGCGCCTCGGCGTTGCCCGATTCCGTGCCGTAGAGGATCGTCAGCGGAGTTTTGGCGGTGGGCGGCGCGGCGGGCCCGGCTTGCGGGGATTTAGCGGCGGTCCAGCCGGCCAGATAGCCTTGCAACCATTGCACCTGCTCCGGGTTCGCCCCGTCGAGCAGGCGACGGATCACGCTGAGCTGGTCTTCGGCGAAGGGAGCGGCGGCGAGCGCGGCCATGCGGGTTTCCTACGAGGCGGTGGCGAGGAAGGCGGTCGGGCGCAGGGCCATCGGCCACGCCTGCTGGAGCGGGGCGAGGATCTCGCGCAGCGCAAGGACCGGGCCGACAACGATCAGCGTGGGGACCGGGGCCGGAAGCGTCGCGGCGACGGTCCCGGCGGTCGCCAGCGTCGCCATCGTGACGCGCTGCGCCGCGGTGGTCGCGGCGGCGACGAAGGCGACGGCCTCATCGCCTCCCCGCCCGGCTTCCATGAGCGCCCGCGCGAGCGGGGCGGCCTGGCGAAGCGCCATGTAGAACACCAGCGTTTCCGCCCCCCGCGACAGGGCGGCGAAGTCGAGGTCCGGCAAGCCGCCGCGCCGATCATGGCCGGTGGCGAAAGCGACGCTCCGGGCGAGGCCGCGATGGGTGAGCGGGATGCCCGCCAGCGCCGTGCCCCCGATGCCCGCGCTGACGCCGGGGATGATGCGGAAGGGAATGGCGGCGGCGGCGAGCGCCAAGGCCTCCTCTCCTCCCCGGCCGAATACCAGCGGATCGCCACCCTTGAGGCGCAGGACCCGCAAATTCTGCCGCGCGAGGCCGATCAGCCGCTGATTGATGCGAAGCTGCGGCGTACGCGCTCCGCCGGCGCGCTTGCCCACCGGCTCCAGCCGTGCCGGACCCGCCAGCGCCAGGACGTCGGGAGATACCAACGCGTCATACAGGACGACATCGGCAACGCTCAGGGCGTGGGCCGTATGCAGGGTGAGCAAACCCGGATCACCGGGCCCGGCTCCGGCAAGCCACACCGATCCGGGCTCGAAGAAGGGCGCGGCGAGACGGGTGGCGGCGAGGCGGAGCTCGGGTCGGGTCACGAGGGCGCCAGCGGGCGGGAGAGTAGCAAGAGGAAGCTCCGGACGGATAGAACCGCCTCAGAGAGAAGACTTTTCCTCTGAAGTGCAATAGGAGGGAGGAAATAAGATTATCATACTTCAGATGCACGAGAGTCAGGTAAGTTATTCCCTCCAAGCGCCGCTTCAAGAATACCCTTGACGCGCTCGCCTTCCGTGACCGACCTGGAGACCGAGCGCGACGAACGGGGGCCGCGTGAGGTCGATCCGTGACCGGCTATTACCGTGCCGGCTGCGCCGCCGGCGGGGGAACCGCCGGCGCGACGGCGGCTCCGCTGGGAGCGACTCCGCGGACGCAGCGGTCGATCATGCGGTCCCGCGCGTATCGAGCCGACAGCACCGCCGTGGGGTCGCCGACCAGACCCGTGCTGGAATTCGGTGCGCCATTGTCGCCGATGCTGTAGATCGCGCCCCGATTCAGCCGGTCATAGACCGCGTCGGCATGGGCCTGGCAAGCGGCGAGAGTGTCGCGGTCGGTGACCGAGAGCGGCGGACGCTGGGCGCACGCGCCCAACGCGAGAAGCAGCAGCCACACTGCCGGAATCGTTGCTTTCATGGGTGTCCTTATCGGAGAGGTGCCGCCAGGGCCGATGGTCGGAGACGGGTGCGGAAGGATGCCTCGTCGAACCGCAAATCCGCGTTCAGCGGCGCGGTGGCGGCGGCCTTGAGAAGGGTGTCGTCGAGTTCGGCGCCGTCGGGCGCGAGGCGGCAGAGCGCCACCGCCCACTCGGCGCGCGCGAGCAGATCGACCAAGGCGAGCAGGCGCAGGCACAACGACAGGCCATAGGCGCTGGACAGTCCCACCGTGCCGTCCACCGCGCCGGCCCAGCATGCCGCGTCACGGTCGGCAAGCGCGAGGTCCACGGTGCTGCCATCGCCGCGGCGGAAGCGGAAGCCACGGACCGGGCCCCAATCGGCGGCGATCGCCGCGTCCCGCGCCGCGTACCAGGCTCGTTCCAAGTCGCGGCCGCGGACAACGGGAAGCTCCTCCGGGGCGTGGTCGACCAGGTACGTCAGGAGGCCGTCCGGGCCGCGGCCCACGCGCACGTCGGATGAAGAGTCACTCAGGCTCATTACTCAAAGGATGGACCTGCGATGGCGTCGGCGCCAGTCTTGACGGCGGCAAGAACCAGGAGCGAGGCCCATGAGCGATCCGTCCCGCCTGACCGCGACCGAGGCCGCCGCGCGCATCCGCGACGGGCGCCTGCGCTCCGACGCGCTGATGGAGGCATGTCTCGACCGCATCGCCGCGCGCGAACCGGCGGTGGGTGCATTCGCCTGGTTCGATGCCGCCACGGCGCGCCGCGTGGGCGGGGCGGCGCTGCCGGGACCGCTGCACGGCCTGCCATTGGGCGTGAAGGACGTTCTCGATACCGCCGACATGCCTTCCCAGTACGGCTCCCCGATCTGGGAAGGATGGCGTCCCAAGGCCGACGCCGCCGCGGTGGCATGGGCGCGCCAAGCGGGTGCGGTCGTCGCGGGCAAGACGGTGACAACGGAGTTCGCCACCCGCAAGCCGGGTCGGACCGCCAACCCGCACAAATTGGCTCACACGCCCGGCGGATCATCCAGCGGGTCGGCTGCCGGGGTCGCGGATTTCTTCTTCCCGTTCGCCTTCGGAACGCAGACGGCGGGCAGCGTGATCCGCCCGGCCGCCTATTGCGGGGTCGTCGGCTACAAGCCGAGCTTCGGACTGATCAGCCGGATCGGCATGAAGGTGATGGCCGACAGCCTGGACACGGTGGGCGTGATGGCCCGCTCGGTCG
>JBAWFF010000216.1:0-6377 GCA_049591635.1 Acetobacteraceae bacterium | reverse complement strand
CCACGATTACAGAGGCGTCGCCCGCGAGGGCGATCGGGCCATCGGGCAGTGGCAGCGAATCGAGCGCAATGGCGGCGACCCGGCCCGCGACCGCCAGGAATACGCGGCCGCGCCGGCTGTCGATCGCCACCCATACGGCGCGCCCGGGACAGGGGGGCAAGGCGGCCGCCAGCGCCTCCGGGACTGTCACGCCCACGACCGGGACGGATGCGGCGAGGCCGATCCCGTGCGCAAGGGAGAGCGCTCCGCGAATGCCGGTGAAGCCTCCGGGCCCGACCGTCACGGCGATCAGTCCCAACGCCGCTGGTCGAATCGCGCAGGCCGCCAGCACGGCCTCGGCCACCTTTGGCAGCAGCGCGATGCCGCGTGCCACGTCGCGGATGTCGGCGGCGAGGATTTGCTCGCCGTCGAGGACGGCGGCGGAGACGCGGGCGAGGGCGGAATCGAGGGTGAGTGTCAGCATGGGGAGGTGGCGATTGAGCGGCTTTCCCCTCCCCCTAACCCGGAACCCCGGTCAAAGCAGGATGCACGCCTCGTCGAACTCGAGCCGTGGCGAGCGCGCGAATAGGCCCGTCGGGTCGCCGTAGCCGAGGTTGCAGAGGAAATTCGACCGCCAGCCCTGCGCGGCCAGGAAGGTGCTGTCGACCTTGTCGTTGTCGAAGCCCGACATCGGCCCGACATCGAGGCCGAGGGCACGCGCCGCCATGATGAAATAGGCCCCCTGCAAGGTGCCGTTGCGAAACGCCGTCGTGGCCGCCAGCGCCTCGTTGGCGGTGAACCAGCTTCGCGCCTCTGGGTTGTGCGGAAACAGCGTCGGCAGCTTGTCATGGAATTTGGGGTCGTAGGCGATGATGGCGGTCACCGGCGCGGCCATCGTCTTGTCGTGGTTGCCCGATGAAAGCGCCGGGGCGAGCCGCTCCTTCGCCTCGCGGGTTCGCAGAAACAAGAAGCGCGCCGGCGAGGAGTTGGCCGAGGTCGGTCCCATCCGCGTCAGCGCGTAGATTTCGCGCAACGTCTCGTCCGATACCGGTTCGTCGCGCCACGCATTGTGCGAGCGGCCTTCGCGGAACAGCGTGTCGAGCGCGTCCTCGGCAAGCATCAAAGCTCGACCTGCTCGACCGACACGACCTCGGGCACGTAATGGCGGAGCATGTTCTCGATGCCGTGCTTCAGTGTCGCCGAGGACGATGGGCAGCCCGAGCAGGAGCCCTGCATGTGCAGCCGCACGACGCCGTCGCGATAGCCACGGAAGATGATGTCGCCGCCGTCGCCGGCGACGGCGGGACGAACGCGGGTGTCCAGCAGCTCGCGGATCTGCTCGACGATCTCCTGGTCCTCGGGGCGGATGTCGTCGATCTCGTCGGCTTCGGCGTCGCCCTCGATCACCGGACGGTTGGCGACGAAATGATCCATCAACGCCGCCAGTACTTGCGGCTTGAGCTGCTGCCAGGAGATCGCGTCGGTCTTGGTGATGGTGACGAAGTCGGCGCCCAGGAATACCCGCGCGACGCCGGGCAGCGCGAACAGGGCGAGGGCGAGCGGGCTGCGTCCGGCGCTATCGACCGAGGCGAAATCGGCCGTGCCGTTCTGGATCACCCAGCGTCCCGGCAGGAACTTCAAGGTCGCGGGGTTGGGCGTGCCTTCGGTCTCGATGAACATAGGGTTTGCCTGACGATTGAGTGAGAATGGGGACCGCGCCAGTCCTGTCCCGCTACATCGGTCGAAACGCCCCCCCGTGCAAGAGGTGGCGGTCAGCCCACCAGCACAAGCCGGATCGCATAGGCCACCACGCCGACCGCCGCGACCCCGGCGGCATAGAGCGCGACGAACCACAACAGGCGCCGAGCCATCGGCGGTGACGCTCCTTAGTGATAGTGCTCTCCGGCGCGCACCTTGCCGCGGAACACCCAATAGGCATAGCCGGTATAGGCAAGGATGATCGGCAGCAGGATCAGCGTGCCCACCAGCAGGAACAGCTGCGAGGCGGGCGGCGAGGCGGCCTGCCAGATGGTGACCGAGGGCGGCACGATCAGCGGCCAGAGGCTGATGCCCAACCCGATGTAGCTCAGCACGAACCAGCCCTGCACGCAGAGGAACGGCGCCAGATGCTCCTTGCGCGCGAGGCCGCGCCAGAAACGCCAGGCGAGCAGGGCGACGAGAATCGGGACAGGTCCGGTCAGCACGATCCCCGGATAGCCGAACCATCGTCCGGCCACCGCCGGATCGATCGTCGGCGTCCACAGGCTGACGACGATCATCAGCGCGAGCAGCAAGGCCCCCAGCACATGCGCGTAGCGCCGCGCCCGGCGTTGCAAACCGCCCTCGGTCCGCCAGATCAGCCAAGTCGCGCCTTGCAGCGCGTAGCCGACCACGACCGCGATGCCGCAGAGGACGGTGAATCCGTTCAGCCAGTCGAGCCAGCCGCCGGCGTAGCCGCGGTCGACCACCTTGATCCCCTGGAGCAGGCCGCCGAGCGCCATCCCCTGACACAAGCCGGCCAGCGCCGAGGCGCAGAGGAAGATGCGGTCCCACCACCGCCGGGTGGAATCCTCCACTGCCCGGAAGCGGAATTCGAAGGCCACGCCGCGAAAGACCAGGGAGAGCAGCATGGCGATGATGAGGGGGTAGAGCGCCGGCAGGATGATCGCGTAGGCCAGTGGAAACACCCCGAGCAGGCCGCCGCCGCCCAGTACCAGCCAGGTCTCGTTGCCGTCCCAGATCGGCGCGATGGTGTTCACCATCACGTCACGGTCGGCCTTGTCGCGCTCGGCGGCGAACAGGATGCCGACACCGAGATCGAATCCGTCGAGCAGCACGTAGGCGAGCACCGCGAAGGCGATCAGGAACGCCCAGACGACCGGCAGCCAGTTCGCCATCGTCCTAGCCCCCGCCCGCCGGCGCTTCGCCGACCTCGGGCCCCCCGACCGCGGGCATTGGCGTGATGCCGGCGGAACGGACGGGAACGCCGCTCGGCGGGCCCGCCTCGCCGGCCGATGGAGGGCGGGCCATCAGGCGCCCGATGAACAGGAAGCCGGTGCCGAAGACGATGAAATAGACGACGATGAAGGCAACGAGCGAGGTCGCCACGGCCGACAGCGCGATCGGCGAGGCGCTGTCGGCGGTGCGCATCAGCCCATAGACGGTGAACGGCTGGCGGCCGACCTCGGTGACGGTCCAGCCTGAAAGCAACGCGAGGAATCCCGCCGGTCCCATTACTACGGCGGCGCGCCACAGCACCGGGGAGCGATAGATCCTCCCGTGCCGGCGCAGCGCCAGGCTCCACCAGCCGAGCGCGATCATCAGCACCCCAAGGCCGACCATCGCCCGGAACGCCCAGAAGACATAGGCGACGGGCGGCCAGTCCTGGCGGGGAACCTTGTCGAGGCCGGGAACCGCGCCGTCCCAGCTATGGGTGACGATCAGCGCCCCGAGATGCGGAATTTCGAGTGCGTAGTCGACGCGGTTGGCGTCCTCGTTCGGCATCCCGAACAGCACCAGCGGCGAGCCGGGGGTCGTGGCGAAATCGCCCTCCATCGCGGCGACCTTGGCGGGCTGGTACGCGGCGGTGTTGAGGCCGTGCTGGTCGCCGGCGAGGAGCTGGATCGGCGCGACGATCGCGGCCATCCACATCGCCATCGAGAACATCACTCGCGCGCCCTGGTTCTGCTGATCGCGCAACAGGTGCCAGGCGCCGACCGCGCCGACCAGCAAGGCGACGCACAGATAGCAGGCCAGAACCATGTGTACCAGGCGGTACGGGAAGGACGGATTGAAGATCACCGCCCACCAGTCCGTCGGCTCGAACCGCCCGTCGGCGGCGATCACGTAGCCCGCCGGGGTCTGCATCCAGGAATTGGCGGCGAGGATCCAGAACGCGCTCATCAGCGTGCCGGCGGCGACGAGGCAGGTGGCCGCGAAGTGCAGGCCCCGGCCGACCCGGGCTTGACCGAACAGCATGATCCCGAGGAAGCCCGATTCGAGGAAGAAGGCGGTCAGCACCTCGTAGCCCATCAGCGGGCCGATGACCGGCCCGGCCCGGTCGGAGAAACGCGCCCAGTTGGTGCCGAACTCGTACGACATGACGATGCCGGAGACGACGCCCATCGCGAAGCCGATGGCGAACATCTTCAGCCAGTAGTTGTACAGGTCGTGATAGACTTGCCGCCCGGTGCGCAGCCACAGCGCCTCCAGCACCATCACGTAGCTCGCCAGCCCGATGGAGAACGCCGGAAGAATGATGTGCAGACCGAGCGTGAACGCGAATTGCGCGCGCGCCAGGATGATCGCGTCGGTCACGTCACCGGACTCCCCGCGGCTGAGGCCGCCGTTAGAGCGTCAGGCGGCGCGGCGCATGTTTCCACGCCGGAGCAAGGTCACGCAATGGACCCCGACGACCTGGCGCAGATTGCCCTCGATCAGGTGGATGACCTCGGCGGGCGCGGCTTCGAGCGCGATCTCGACATGTACCGCCTCGGCACCGCGATGGGACCACATGCGGTCGGGCAACAGGTTGCGCCGGGCGAATGGGGCAAGCAGGCGCGGGAGGAGCCCTGGGTCGGGCTCGGCGTCGAGCATGAAACGCACGGCCTCACAGGGCGTGGCGTCGGCGGCATCGGGCATGATGGGGGGAGTCCCTCGATGGATGAAGCGCGCGAAGTAGCGAAACCCGGCTGCCCTAGGCAGCCGGGACGCTAATTCGCGAGGGGGTCATCCACGGCGACATTCCGGGGAGCATAGCACCGGCGGCGGGGGGACGCGAGTCCAGCCTGGCGGGCGGCATTGCCCGCGCCGGACCATCGGCCTATGGCAGCGGCGAGCCGCCAGGCGCTCGGAAATCCAGTCTTCGGGAGAGACGCCCCATGCCCATTTCACGTCGCCAACTCGTCGGGGCCGCCGCCGCGGGAGCGTTGGTCGGGCCCGGGCTGATCCGCCCGGCGCGCGCGGCGGCGCCAGTGAGGATCGGCATCCTGAACGACCAGTCCGGCGTCTATGCCGATTTTGGCGGCAAGTGGTCGGTCGCGGCGGCGAAAATGGCGGTGGAGGATTTCGGCGGCACGGTACTCGGGCGCCCGATCGAGATCGTCGATGCCGACCATCAGAACAAACCCGACGTCGCCTCCAACATCGCCCGCAAATGGTACGACACCGAGAATGTCGACGCCATCATGGAGCTGACGACGTCCTCCGTCGCGCTCGCCGTCCAGGCGCTGTCGAAGGCACGCAAGAAGATCGACATCGTCACCGGCGCGGCGACGACCGACCTCACCGGGAAGCAGTGCTCGCCCTATGGCTTCCACTGGGCGTACGACACCCACTCCCAGGCGGTGGGCGTCGGCGGCGCGCTGGTCGAGCACGGCGGCAAGACGTGGTTCTTCATCACCGTCGATTACGCGTTCGGGCACTCGCTCCAGGAGCAGACGACGAAATTCGTCGTTGCCAAGGGCGGCAAGGTGCTCGGCTCGGTGCTCTATCCGCTCGGCACGAGCGACTTCTCGTCGTACCTGCTGCAAGCGAAAGCCTCGAAGGCGGAGGTCGTCGGCCTCGCCAACGCCGGCCTCGATACCACGAATTCCCTGAAGGGCGCGGCGGAGTTCGGCATCGCCGCGGGCGGCCAGAAGATCGCGACATTGCTGTTGACCCTGGCGGAGGTGCATGGCCTCGGCCTCGCGGCGGCGCAGGGCGCGGTGCTGACGGAGGCCTATTACTGGGACCTCAACGATCGGACGCGCGACTTCGGCAACCGTTTCCTGAAGCGCACCGGGCGGATGCCGAACATGATCCAGGCCGGCACGTATTCCTGCGTATCGCAGTATCTGAAGGCGATGAAGACCGCCGGCACCGACGAGACCGAGGCGGTCGCCAAGCAATTGCACGAGCTTCCTGTCAACGACGCGTTCGTGCAGAACGGCAAGGTGCTCGCCAACGGCAGCATGGTCCACGACATGTATCTGTTCGAGGTGAAATCGCCGGCGGAGAGCAAGGGTCCGTGGGACTACTACAAGACGCTGGCGACGATCCCCGGCGATCAGGCCTTCGAGACGGTCGCCGAGAGCGGCTGCGCGGTGGCGACGTAATTCCGCCGGGAGGCCCGCGCCTACGCGGCCTGCCGCGTGGGCGCCCCTCCCTCGGGCAGTCGGTAGAGCATCTCCGCCGCCAGTTTGATCTCGACGATGCGCACGGGTTCGCCCTGGCAGCGGCTGGGAATGGAGGCCTCGCCGGTGGTCCAGCGCCACAGGCGCGTGCCATCCCGTTCCGCCGGCCACCAGCCTCGCGCCAGCCCCTCGTGGTCCGCCGCCAGCACGTCCATCGCCGTGTCGCCGCGAAGCACGATCCGCTCCACCGCGACGCCGAGGCGCCGGTCGTCGGCGAGCCACGGC
>JBAWFF010000215.1:0-2814 GCA_049591635.1 Acetobacteraceae bacterium | reverse complement strand
ATGGAAGACGCGATTGAGATAGACCGCGTAGTCGAGCCCGTTGCGCTCCACCATCGCGGCGGCCTTAACCAGGCCGATGACCTCGGGATCGAGCTTGGACGCGTCGAAGCGATCCCAGGGAACGTCGTCGAGTTGCCAGTGCTTCATGCCGCCAGGATATGCCGCGGCCATCCGAGGCGGACAAGGCGGCCTAAAAGATGAAGGCGATCTGTGTGCGGAACTGCCAGGTCGAGCCGTATTGCGGCCGCAGCGCGTTGTAGTAGGCGCCGACGAGCAGGTTGACCGGCAGCTTGCCGCCGATCTTGATCAGCCGGCCGACCTGCGCGCCGACCGGCAACGTCCACGCATTGTTTCCGGTCGCGCGCCAGTTCGCGGTGATGATCGGGACAGTGCCGACAAACCAGCCCTTGCCGAAATTGTAGTTGATGAAGGGATTGAAGGTGAACACGCTGTACCGGGTCCCGGCCGGTCCCGAGGTGCCTCCCGCCGAGAACACGTTGTTGATCAGCGCGCCGTAGACGAACGCGCCGCCGACATGGGCCGCCACCGCCGCCGGACCGGCGCCCCAGACGCGGGAGCCGAGCGTCGCGCTACTGGCGGTCGGGATCTGGACGACCGGGCCGGCACCGAATACCCAGCCGCCGAACGTCTTCGTGGGCGATAGGAACGCCGTGAACGTGACGGGTCCGGTGCCGAACGGCACCGATGGTAGGGGTTGCGACGATGGGCTCCAGATCAGCGGCAGGATGGTGCGGGTGATCAGGTTCCAGTCCTGGTTGAGCTTGAACGGAACGACTGGCTGGATGTTGAGGATGTCCTGGGTGCCCTTGTTCGGGCCGGTGTTGAAGTTGGTGTTGTTCTGGAACGGGACGCTGATCAGGTCGCTGATCGGGTTCTGTAGCTTCTTGGCGAGGTCCGAGGCGCTTTCGCCGCTGTCGCCGCTCGGTGGGTCACTCGGGACCTGCAACGGCGGCAGACGCACGACCGGAGCCGGCGATTGGGCGCTCGCTCCCCGCGGAATGGCCGCGAGGAGCGCGCATCCAAATGCGATCGAAAGTAGCCGGGACACTACTGCGCGCCGAGGACAGGCGTTGCCGCCTGCTCGATGACGGGCGGCGGATTCCAGCGGCCGGTCAGCGCATCGTCCTGGGGCGCATAGAGCCGCATCGTGAGATTGAAGCCGGTCTTCGGAGCGGGCAGCCAGTTCGCTTCGCTTGCCGCGCCGGGGCTTTCGTTCTGGAAATACAGGTCCAGCGAACCGTCGAAATTGTAGTGGAAGGGCATCCAACTGCTGATGGCGAAGCGGTTCAGCCCGTTGGGCACCTGGAAGCCCTGCGGGTCATACAGCGTGATCGACCAGAAGGCGTTCGCCGGCGGCGTGGCGCCCTTGTCGAAGTGGATCGTATAGTCATGTGCGCCGTCAAGCGGCTTGCCGGACTGGTCGGCAAGGTTGAGAGGGTAGATGGCGTCTTGCGGGAGATTCGCCCCTAGCCCGAGCTGGGCGATGATCGCGCGCTTCAAGTAGTAGTTGCCGTAAACACCCATCGTATCGGTGTTCATCGACCAGCCGTTCACAACCCGCGCGAGGGTATTTGCCTTCCAGGCCATCAGTTTCCGTGCATCCTCGGGAACGCCTTCCAGCGCCTTGCGGACCGTCGGGTCGGCCTTCTCGGGATCGAAGCTCTTGCCGGGCTCGATGCCGATCTTCCGCAACTCGGCGATCATCGGCTGATCGGTGATGTGCGGCGGCGCCATCTTCATGAACTCGACGGCGGTTGCGAAGTATTTGCCGACCGGCATCGTGTCGACCTGGATTTTGGGCGGAGTCTTCATATCGATCGACGGGTCGACCGTTGCCGTTACCGGAACCGGCGGCTTCCCCCACTGCGAGAGCGGCGTGACCTTGTAGCCGGCCTGGATCTTGTGGACGGCGTCATAGTCGGCCGGGCCGTCCGTCCTGGTGCGTCCGATGATCCAGATGAACGAAGTCGGGGCGTCGATGCGGGTGACGCCCTCGGGGAGCATACCGGTCCAGCCCGGCGGCACGACCGCCCAGCTTGCCGCCCGCGTGCCCGTGGTTCGCCAGCCCGGAGAGGCGAACACGTCGGTCCACATGTCGAGCATCGGCAACAGATAATAGCGCCCGTTGGTATCCGGCGCCGAGACGATCATCGGCTCCTTCGACATATCCAGGAAGGCGCTCGAATAGAGGGTGTCGAAGTTCGTTCGCACGACGCCCTTGTAGTCGCCGGGAGGATACGCGGGAGCGTTGACGAACGTGTTCGCCGGACCCTTGAGCGGTTCCTTGCCCGGCTCGACATTGGTGAACTGCTCGCGTGTGATCTCGATCGACATCAGCGGGTAGAAGTAGATGTAGGCATCGACGGCGATCGCGTGCGCCTGCTGTTCGGTCAGGGGTTTGGCCGCCGCGGCGGGCAGGGCCGAGCTAGCGCCGAGCACTGCGGAGAAAGCGGTCGCGCAGGCGAGGCGGCGAAGCTGCGTCATGGCGGTTGGCTCCGTGTCGGAGGTTAAGGTCCCGCTTTCCTAGGATACGACGGACCGGCGCCGCTATGCGGGAATGGCAAACGCGCGACGTACGAAACCGCATAGCCAGGTCCTGGCGAAGCGTTAATCATGCCCATGCCAACAGGCCGACGCTCCGACTCCTTCCTTGTCATTCCCGCTTTCGAGCGTGTGAAGCTTTTCGCGTGGAGGCCATGAGATGGGGTCGCGGGGATTTTTGTTTCGGCCCGGCCGGGTCTCGGGTCGCCCGGATTGAGCGAGCCGGCGGGACTGGCGCGGCACGTCGGGTGA
>JBAWFF010000214.1:0-7569 GCA_049591635.1 Acetobacteraceae bacterium | reverse complement strand
GATCACGTCCGTCCGTGCTGGACCACCGATCCCGGCGCCCTCGATCTCGACAAGATGCAGGTGCTGCTCACGGTGACGACCGATGCGAGCGGCGTGGTCCGTGAAGCCGCGGTCGCGCCCGCCGACGCCGGGCGGGTGGCGGCGGACCCGCGCTTGCGCGTGTTCTCCGAGCGTGCGGTGCGCGCCGTGCTCTCGCCCGCCTGCGCCAATCTCCCGCTGCCTCCCAAGTTGCTCGGGAAGGTGAACGTCCTCACCTTCCGGTTCCGTCCGTAGCCGCATCCCATTCAAACAGGCCCGATATGACCCCTCGTGACGCATCCAAGTTCGTGCTTCCCCGCCGTGGCCTGATCGGCGCGGTCGGGACCGTTCTCCTCGCGCCTCGGCTCGCCTATGCGCAGGCCGCCGCGTCGAGCGCACCCAGCGCGGTGATCGACGTGAACCGGGCGCGCGCCGCGCCGATCCCGATCGCCATTCCGGTGTTCGCCGGCGCGGACGGCGCATCGGCGTCGCTCGGGCAGCAGATGGCGCAAGTGATTACCGCCGATCTCGGCAATTCGGGCCTGTTCCGCCCGGTCAGCGGGGCGGCGGCCGCCGGCATCAGCGGCGGTGCCGCCCAACCCAACTTCCCGGCCTGGAGCGCTGTCGGCGCCCAGGCGCTGGTGACCGGGAGCGTCGCCGCCTCCGGCCCGTCGATGCGGGTCGAGTTCCGGTTGTGGGACGTGCTGCCGCAAACCCAGTTGCAAGGCACCGCCTATACATCCGGCACCGCCAACTGGCGCCGCATCGCCCACATCATCGCCGATGTGATCTACGAGCGGCTGCTCGGCGAGAAGGGCTATTTCGACACCAGGATCGCCTATGTCGCCCTGACCGGCCCGCGCGGACGCGAAACGCGCCGCCTTGCGATCATGGATCAGGACGGCGCCAACCCGCGCAGCCTGACCGACGGCTCCTGGATGGTGCTGACGCCGCGCTTTTCCCCGGTGCACGACCAGCTTGCCTTCATGAGCTACGCCAACAACCGCCCGCGGGTCTATCTCCTCGACCTCGCCAACGGCCGCCAGAGCCCGCTGGGCGAGTTCGACGGGATGACGTTCGCGCCGCGCTTCTCGCCCGATGGCGGGCGGGTCATCATGGCGCTGTCGCATGGCAGCGGATCGGACATCGTGGTGGTGGAGGTGGGCAGTCGCGCGGTGCAGAGACTGACCCATTCCGATTCGATCGACGTGAGCCCGTGCTACAGCCCGGACGGTTCGCAGATCGTCTTCAACTCCGACCGCGGCGGCGACCAGCAACTCTACATCATGGGGGCGCAAGGCGGCGGCGCCCGGCGCATCAGCTTCGGATCGGGCCGTTACGCGACCCCGGTATGGTCGCCGCGCGGCGACCTGATCGCCTTCACTCGCATCGGCACCGACGGTTTCGACATCGGCGTGATGCAGCCCGACGGCGGCGGCGAGCGCATTCTCGCTCAAGGCTGGGACGTGGAATCACCGACCTTCGCGCCGAACGGGCGGGTGCTGATGTTTCAGAGCCAGAGCCGTGCGGGCGAGGGCGGCGCCGGCGCGTCGTCGCACCTGGTGACGGTGGACATCACCGGGTTCAATCAGCGCGCCGTCCGAACCCCGACCAACGCCGGCGATCCCGCATGGTCGCCGCTGGGCGGGTAACAGGGGAACGGCAGGAGCAGCATTCATATAAGCGGCGCGATGTCCGCGTCATCGCGAGCCGCAGGCGAAGCGATCCAGGCCCATGATTACCGCGACCGCCTGGATCGCTTCGCTACGCTCGCGATGACGGTGGTTGCGGATGTGTTCTACGTCAGCACATCCTCGATCCGGATCGGCACCTTCCGCACCCGTACGCCGGTCGCGTGATAGACCGCGTTGGCGATCGCCGCCGCGACGCCCACCATCGGCAACTCGCCGATGCCCTTCGCGCCGATCGCGTTCGACAGATGGTCGTCGTTCGGCACCACGATCGCCTCGATCGCCGGTATGTCGGCGTTCACCGGAACCAGATACTCGGCGACGTTGGCGTTGACGATGCGCCCGCTCGCGGCGTCCACATGCGTCTCTTCCAGGAGCGCCATGCCGACGCCGAAGGTGATGCCGCCGATAAGCTGGCTGCGCGCCGTCTTGGCGTTGAGAATGTGCCCGCAGTCGAACGCGCCGACCAGGCGGTTGACGCGGATGATCCCGAGGTCGGGATCGACCCGCACCTCGGCGAACTGGGCGCCGAAGGCGTGCTTGGAATATGCCTTGCCTTCCGCCGTCTCCGCCGTGTTGGCGCTCGCCTCGACGGAATCGACCCCGGCGCGCGCCATCAATTCGGCCACCGGCACCCGGCCAGTTTGCGTCAGCACGACGCCGTCCCGCAGCCGCATGGTCTCGATCGGCACGTCCTTCCAGCCGAGCCTTCTATCGCCTCGCGCCATGTCGAAAATCCTTTGCCGCGCCGCCACACATGCGGCGAGCACGGCCGGGCCGACGCTCGGCACGGTGGTGGACCCCCCGGAGTTGGGAGCGTGCGGAAGCCGGCTGTCGCCAAGCTCGAAGCGGACCCAGCGCAGCGGCACGCCGAGGGTTTGGGCGGCGAGCTGCGACATCACGGTGTAGGTACCTGTGCCAAGGTCCTGGGTGCCGGAGCGTACCCGCACCATTCCGTCGGCGCCCACCCGCACGTCGGCGCTGGCGGCCTGGATGTTGGTCGGGTAGGTGCTGGTCGCCATCCCCAAGCCGACCAGCCAGCGTCCGTCGCGCATGGATCGCGGCTTCGGGCCGCGGCGTTCCCAGCCGAATGCGTCGGCACCCGCCTTGTAGCACTGGCGCAGCATTTTGCTGGCGAACGGTTTCCCTGCGTGCTCGTCGGTCTCGGCGTAGTTGCGCAGCCTGAACGCGATCGGATCCATGCGGAGCCGCGCGGCCAGTTCGTCCATCGCCGATTCGAGCGCGAAATTCCCCGAGGCCTCGCCTGGAGCGCGCATGTACGTGGGCAGGCTCGCATTGAGCGACACGAGCTTGTGCGACACGCCGACATTGGCGCAGTCGTACAGCATCTCGGTGGCCAGCGCGAACGGCTCGCTGAATTCGCCGAGGTCGGGGCTCGACATCTGCGAGTAGCCGTCATGGCGCATCGAGACCAGGTGCCCATTCGCGTCGACCGCGAAGCGCAGGGTCTGTATCGTCCTCGGCCGGTAGCCGTTCGAATAATACATCTGCGGGCGGGTCAGGACGAGACTCACCGGGCGACCGACCATCTTGGCAGCCATCGCGGCGAGCGTCGCGGGCGTCCAGTTGCTGCCCTTGCAGCCGAAGCCGCCACCGACATAGGGACAGAGTACGCGAACGTTCTGCTTGTCGATGCCGAACAGCCCGGCGAGCGAGGCTTGCGCGCCGGAGATGCCCTGCGTGGCGGTCCATACCGTGAGCTGACCGCCATGCCAGCGCGCGATCGTGGCGTGCGGCTCCATCGGATTATGATGCTCGATCGGCGTGACGTAGGTGGCGTCCAGTTTCACCGCCCCCGTACCGAACGCCGCCTCCGGGTCGCCGCGCCGTGAATCGGGCGGGCGCGCGCCGTTGCGGAAGTGCTTCGGGGGGTAGGCTTTGTCGAGTTGCGCTTCCATGCGCGTCGCCGGCGAGGTCTCCTGATAGCGCACATGGACACGCGCCGCCGCCGCCAGCGCGCGGTCGAGCGTGTCGGCCACCACCACGGCGACGTGCTGGCCGTTGAAGTAGACCCGCATGTCTTGCAGCAAGGGCGCGTGGACCGCCTGCGAAGCTGCATTGCCGCCCGCCAGACGCAGCGCGTTGTCTGGGGTGATGATCGCAAGCACGCCCGCCATCGCCCGCGCCTCGGCGAGATCGAACCCGGTTATGGTGCCCGCGCCCACGTTGCTCTGCACGAGCGCCGCATGGACGAGGCCGGGAACCGCGAACTCGGCGGCGTAGCGTGCCGCGCCGGTGACCTTCAGACGGCCGTCGACCCGATCGAGCGGGGCCCCGAGAACACCCATCGCGCCCTCCATCACGAAGCGACCGTTTCGAGCGCGCGCAGCACCGTGCGGCGCAGCAGCGTGAGCTTGAAGCCGTTCTGGCTCGCCGGTTGGGCGCCCTGCCCCGCCACGGACGCCGCCTCGCGCAGCGTATCCGGCGTCAGCGTTTGTCCGCGCAGCGCCTGCTCCACTTCGGGAAGCCGCCAAGGCTTGGTCCCGACGCCGCCAGCCGCCACCCGCGCGTCGCGCACGGTGCCGTCCGCTACCTCCAACCCGACGGCGGCGGAGACCAGGGCGAATTCGAAGCTCGATCGGTCGCGCACCTTGAGGTAGGTGGAGCGCCGCGCCGCCGCGCTCGCCGGCACCATGATCGCCTCGATCAGTTCGCCGGGAAGCAGGACGGTTTCGTACTGGGGCGTATCGCCCGGCAGGCGATGAAACCGTGCGACCGGCACCTGTCGGGTTCCTCCGCCTGGCGCGCGCAGCGTCATGACCGCATCGAGCGCGACCAGCGCCACGGCGAGGTCGGAAGGATGGCTGGCGATGCAATGATCGCTCCCGCCGAGGATCGCGAGCATCCGGTTCTCGCCCGCGATCGCCGGGCAGCCGGAACCGGGAACGCGCTTGTTGCAAGCGAACCCGGTATCGCGGAAATAACCGCAGCGAGTGCGTTGCAGGAGGTTGCCGCCCATCGTCCCCATGTTGCGCACCTGCGGCGACGCGGAGGCGAGCAGCGCCTCGCTGACGACCGGCCAGCCCTCGCGGACCGCTTGATGGGCGCCGACGTCGCTCATGCGCGCCATGCCGTGCAACGTCAGCCCAGCCGAGGAGACCTCGATGCCCGCGGGCAGAATCGGTTCGAGATCGACGAGCACGCTGGGCGCCTCGACGTCGTTCTTCATGAGTTGCAGGAGATCGCTGCCGCCGGCGATGTATTTCGCCCCGGCCGCGCTCGCGGCGGCGGTGGCGGCGTCGAGGCCGGAAGGCTGGGAGAGGGTGAAGACCTGCATGGCTCAGCTCTGCATCCGTTGCGCGGCGTCTCCGATCGCCGCGACGATGTTCACGTACGCCCCGCAGCGGCAGATGTTGCCGCTCATCCACTCGCGGATTTCCTCGGGCGATCCGGCGTGGCCCTCCTCGATGAGCGCCGTCGCCGACATGATCTGGCCGGGCGTGCAGTAGCCGCATTGGTAGCCGTCGTGGTGCAGGAACGCCACCTGCACGGGGTGCAAGGAATCGTCGACCGCGAGCCCCTCGATGGTGGTGACGGCCTTGCCCTGGCAGCGCATGGCCAAGGTCAGACAGGAGACGACGCGACGGCCATCGACATGGACCGTGCAAGCGCCGCAGGAGCCGTGATCGCACCCTTTCTTGGTGCCCATCAGCGCGGCCTGCTCGCGCAGCGCATCGAGCAGCGTCGTGCGCGGCTCGACGGTCAGCGCCAACTGGCGGCCGTTGACCAGCAGAGTGACCGCGGCGTGCGGGTCCGCCGATGCCGGCGCCGCCGTCGCGGCCGGCGCGCTCTCGGCGCGTGCCACGATCGGCAACAGGGCAAGCCCAGTCGCGGTCCCCCCCAGAAGACCGCGTCGCGTTACACGGCTTTCAGCCATGCCTGGCTCCTCTGTTCCGTCTGACAATTGACAGTAGGAGCTTCGGGCGTTCCCGCCGCTCAGGATGTCGTGAGCGCTATTCCGCCAGCGCCCGCATCTCGGCGAAGAGATCGGCCTTCGCCTCGAACCCGATGCCCGGCAGGTCGGGCAGCGTTACATGGCCACCCTCGACGCGCGTGCCATCGGGGAAGCCGCCATAGGGCTGGAAGACCTCCGGATAGCTCTCGTTGCCGCCGAGGCCTAGGCCGGCGGCGATGGCGAGCGACATCTGGTGCCCGCCATGCGGGATGCAGCGCCGCCATGACCAGCCGGAGTCGGCCAGCATCGAGAGGGTACGCTGGTACTCGCACAACCCGTAGGAAAGCGCGCAGTCGAATTGCAGCCAGTCGCGATCCGGCCGCATTCCGCCGTGGCGGATCAGGTTGCGTGCGTCCTGGTGGCTGAACAGATTCTCCCCGGTCGCCATCGGGGCGGGATAGAACTCCGCCAGCGCCGCCTGAAGTTGATAGTCGAGCGGATCGCCGGCCTCCTCGTACCAGAATAGCGGGTAGTCGCGGAGCATCCTGGCGTAGGCGATCGCGGTTTCGAGGTCGAAGCGGCCGTTCGCGTCGACCGCCAGTTCGGCGTCCGGGCCGATCGCGTCGAGCACCGCCTCGATCCGCTTTCGATCGTCACCGAGACTGTCGCCGCCGATCTTCATCTTCACGACGGTGTAGCCGCGCTCGACATAGCCGCGCATCTCCGCGCACAGCGCGGCCAAGTCCTTTCCGGGATAGTAGTAGCCGCCGGCGGCATAGACGAAGACACGCGGGTCGGCCTGCCGCCCATGCCGCTCCGCCAGCCAGCGGAACAGCGGCTTGCCTTCGATCTTGGCCGCCGCGTCCCACACCGCCATGTCGAGCGTGCCGACCGCGACCGAGCGGTCACCGTGCCCGCCCGGCTTCTCGTTCCTCATCATCGCCGACCAGATGCGGTCAGGATCGAGGTTGGCGCCGGCATCGTCGAGCAGCGACCCCGGGTCGGCTTCGAGGATGCGTGGCGCGAACCGCTCCCGGATCAGCCCGCCCTGACCGTAGCGGCCGTTGGAGTTGAAGCCGTAGCCGGTGACCCGCTTGCCGTCGCGCACCGCGTCGGTGACGACCGCGACCAGGCTGACGGTCATCTTGCTGAAATCGATGTAGGCGTTGCGGATGTTGGAGCTGATCGGGCGGGTGATCTCGCGGACGTCGATGATGCGGACGGACATGCTTCAGCCCTCGTCTTTCATGCCTTGTCGAGGAACGCGCGGATGGCCGCGATCGTCGCGGTTGGCTGCTCCTCCATCAGCCAGTGTCCCGAGTTGGGAATGACGACGGAGGTCACATCGGAGGCGACGAATCGCAGGTCGTCGGCCATCGCCGTCCCGAACGACTTCTCGGCGCCGATCCCGAGGACCGGCATCGCCAGTTTGCCCTTCGCCGCGAGCGCCTTGTTGTCGATCGCGTCCTGGGTGAAGGCGGCGAACTGGTTGAAAGCGGAATGCATGGCGCCGGGCCGGGCATAGAGCGCGGCGTAGTGCGAGCGAGTCACCTCGTCGATCGCAGACGGATCGGCGGACAGCTCGTTCCAAAAGCGGTCGAGATAAATGCGCTCGCGACCCGCGACGAGGCGCTCGACGTCAGGGCCGCGGAAGTTGAAGTGCCACAAAGCGGGGCTGCGGATGATCTCCTCCCACGGCCCGATGCCGGGAAGAGGCGCGTCCATTGCCACCCAGCGGGTGATGCGATCGGGATGCAGCGCGGCCAAGGCGTAGCCGACCATGTTGCCGATGTCATGCGTGACCAGCTGTGTCGAACTGACGCCGAGCGCGTCGAGGACACGCACGACATCGCCGGCCTGCGTTTTCTTGTCGTAGCCGTTCTCCGGATGCGAGGAGAGACCCATCCCGCGCAGATCGGGCGCGACGATCGAGTACTCGCCGGC
>JBAWFF010000213.1:0-38423 GCA_049591635.1 Acetobacteraceae bacterium | reverse complement strand
CATCGACGAAGAAGGTCGCGTGCGGATTTCCCATGCTCGCCGCCGCCGGATCGGCAAGCATCCCCGCCCGGATGTCGAGATGCAGCGTGTCGCGCGGCTCGGCGAGCGGGATGGCGCGCCAATCGAGGCCCGGCTCGCCCATGTCCACGGCAACCCGGTCGGGCGCCAGGACCTCGGCGCGCAGATCGCCCGCGATAGTGCGGATGACCTGCCGGGGCCGCCCGTTCTCTTCCGCGAGGAGCACGGCGACGCAGCGCGTGGCGTTGCCGCACGCCTCCGCCTCGCTGCCGTCCGGATTGCGGATACGCATATACACGTCCGCACCCGCCGGCGGCGGTTCGAGCGTGATGAGCTGATCGCAGCCGATCCCGCGCCGCCGATTCGCCAGCCAAGCCGCCCGCATGACCGTCAGATCAAGCGGCGCGGCTCGTGCGTCGAGCACCACAAAATCGTTCCCGCAGCCGTGCATTTTGAGGAAGGGGGTCGGCATGGACGGCCATATAGAGCCGGACGCGCCGGTTGGCGATGACTTCCCCGACGACGATTCAGGCCGGCGACAGCACGTGGATGACCCGGCTCGCGATCATGTCCTTCGTCTTCGCCCCGTAGGCGGCCATATGCGGGGATTTCGCGTGCGCCGCCAGCGCCTCCGGGCTCTCCCATTTCTCGATCACTAGGAAGGTGTCCGGGCCGAACTTGGTCTGGAATCCGCCCATCCCCTCGGCATCCACGGCCGGGCCGTACTCGATGCAGCCCTTCTCAGCATGGACGGCCGCCATGTTGGCGCGGAACGCCTCGAGGATCGCGGCGCGCTTGCCGGCTTGGGCAGTGATGATGGCGACAACGTGGATCATGGATTCTTCCTCCTGTTGGGTCAGCGCATTTGGCGGCATCGCCGCCGCGGAGGCAACCGCGGGCGCGGCCGCCTACGCAACCATCGCCTCCGCTGCCTCGCGATCGACTTCCTCCATGCGCGCCGGCTGCCATCGCGGCTTGCGGTCCTTATCCACGACCATCGCGCGGACGCCTTCGATGAACTCGTGGCCCGCCGTCACCGTCCGGGTCGCGCGCAGTTCGGCGTCCAGGCACGCGGCCAACGTCCGCGCGGCGCCGTCGCGCAACAGGCGCAGCGACCACACGAGCGCGCTTGGTGACATCGCGTGGAGTGTCGCCAGGGTTTGGCGGGCGAAATCGCCGCCGTCCGCGTCAAGCCGCGCCAGGATCTCCGGGACGCTGGCGGCCGCGAAGGCGTGATCGATCAGGACCCGGTGCGAGGCGAGCGAGAATCCGGGCAACTGCGCGGCATGGACCGCCAGCGCGGCCACCCCGTGATGCGCCAGGTCGGCGGCCAGAGCCGCCATCGCCGCACGCGGCACGAAGTGCGTCGCCAGCCCCGCGTGAACCGCGTCCGCCCCGGTCAGCCTGGCTCCGGTGAGGGCGAGATAGGTACCGAGGAATCCCGGCAAACGCGGCAGCACGTAGGTGGCGCCGATGTCGGGGAAGAAGCCGATTCCCGTCTCCGGCATGGCGAACAGCGCGTGTTCGCTCGCGACGCGCGCGGTGCCGTGTACCGAGACGCCGATGCCACCGCCCATGCAGATCCCGTCGATCAGAGCGACATAGGGTTTGGGATAGGTCGCGATCATCAGGTTGAGCGCATATTCCTCGGCAAAGAACGCCTCTATCCCGTCGGGCTGCCCGTCCAATCGCATCTGGCGGATCGCGCGGATGTCGCCACCGGCGCAGAAGGCGCGGTCTCCCTCGCCCTCGATCACCACGGCGTGCACATGCGGATCATCGCGCCACTCCGTGAGGGCGGCCGCGATGGCGCGGATCATCGCGAGATCGAGCGCGTTAAGCGCCCGCGGACGGTTGAGGCGGATGCGCCCGACCCGCCCGATCCGTGTCGCGATCACGCTTTGATCCTGCATTCCGCCGTTCTGCGTCACTTTTCCCCCCTCACCGGCTCACGGTGCGTTGCCCATGCCGCGCCCGGATTGTAGCGTCAACCGAATGTCGGGAACCCGGAGCCGCTCCACGATGCCCGCGCGCATGCTGATCGGCGCCGCCGCCCTGCTGGCCGCGTCGGTGATGCCGGCTTGCGCCCGCGATCTGTCGGTCATGCTGCGCTCGCCCGCACTTCTCGCGCCGTGGAAGACGGTGTTCATCGACCCTTTCAGCGCAGCGACCGCCATCCCGGTCAGCCCCGGCGTTTGGTCGGGCGGTATCGCCGCGCTGGCCCAGCAGAAGACGCCCAATATCTCCTGGGATCTCGTGATGGTGGATGGCGACGAGCTGGCCGCGGGTTGCGCCTCCGGCCTGTTCGAGAAACTGGACTGGACGCAGATTGGCGGACGCGATCATTACCTGCCGATCGCGGCGTCGGACTGCGGTGTCGGGGCGCTGGTCCACAACACCGTGCTCGCCTGGGATCGTGACAAGCACCCGGGCAATCCGACATGGGCGGATTTTTGGGACGTCACCAAGTTCCCGGGCAAGCGCGGCCTTCGCAAGGGCGTGCGTGGGAATCTGGAGATCGCGTTGATGGCCGACGGCGTCGCGCCCGGGGACGTCTACAAGGTGCTGTCCACCTCCGACGGCCTGGACCGTGCCTTCCGCAAGCTCGACCAGCTTCGCCCCTTCCTGGTCTGGTGGGACACGCCGGAGGATGCGAGCCGCATCCTCGCATCCGGCGACGTGTTGATGACCAGCGCTCCCAGCGCCGCGATCGTCCGGGCCGGCCGCGCGGCGCACCGCAATTTCGCCATCCAATGGGCCGACAGCCTGTACGACGTGCTGAGCTGGGCGGTCTTGAAAGGCAGCCCCCACCTCAAGGATGCGATGCAGTTTCTGTATTTCTCCGGCACCCCCGCCATCGAGGCGCGATTGCCGGCCGAGGCGGCGGAGGGCGGACTGGCGAAGGGTGCGGACGACGGTCTCGCGCCCGAGCTTGTCGCTGTGTCACCCACTGCGGGCGCGAACCTGCAAGGCGCCTTGCGCGTGGACAACGCGTTCTGGCAGGCGAACCTCGCCAAGCTGCGCCAGCGGTTCGACGCCTGGATGGCGCACTGACGCCGGCCTCACATGGCGAGCAAGGCAGCCAGTCTGACGGTGCACGCCGAGGCCGATGCCTCGCACCTCGCCTTCACGGGCCGGCTGGATGCCGAGGGTGCCGGCGCCGTCTGGCGGCCGACGGTCGCGGCAGCGCGGAGCGCGCGCGGGCACCACCTCATATTCGACCTCGGCGGAATCGCCGCCATCGATATGACGGGCGCCGCGCTCCTGGCGGCCGCCGAGTCCGCCCATGACGGCGCGGCCGCCATCGAGGGCGCCGATGCGCGCGTCCTGAGCCTTCTGGCCCATGCGCGCGATGCCCAAATACGCTCGAAGCCGCAAGCGGCGCCGCATGATCGGCCCGGGTCGTGGCGCGACCTGCTGCTCGGCTTCCGAGCCGCCGGCGACGGCGCGGCGTTCCTGGGCGAAATAGCCCTTGCCGTGCTCGCGCTGCCCTGGCGGCGGCGGATGTTCAGTGGGCGGGAATTCCTGCGCCACACCGACCAGGCGGGGGTGCGTGCCTTGCCGCTGGTCGCCGGCCTCGGCTTCCTGATGGGCCTGATCCTGGCGTTCCAGTCGGCCGTGCCGATGCGCCAATTCGGCGCCGTCCTCTATGTCGCGAACCTGGTCTCGGTCAGCCTGCTGCGCGAACTTGGACCCCTCCTCGCGGCCGTCATCCTGGCCGGGCGGACCGCGTCGGCCTTCGCCGCCGAGATCGGCACCATGAAGGTGAACCAGGAGATCGATGCCCTGGTCAGCATGGGGCTCGATCCGGTGACCATGCTGGTGCTGCCGCGTTTGGCCGCTGCGTTGCTGGTGATGCCGTTCCTGACGCTTACCTTGGAAGTCGCGGGCCTGATCGGCATGGCCGTGGTGATGAAGACCTTCGGTTTCGGCTTGGGGATCGTCGAGGTGCAGGTGCAGTACTGGACGACCGCGGGCGATCTCGTCGGTGGGCTGGTCAAGGCGGCGGTGTTCGGCATCGTCATCGCCTCGATCGGCTGCCGGTCGGGGTTGTCGACCGGCGCCGGCCCCCGCTCCGTCGGCTTGTCGGCGACGGCGGCGGTCGTGGGCGGGCTGGTCTCGACCATCCTGCTCGATGGGGTGTTCGCGGTGTTCTACAATCGGCTCGGCTTTTGAGCGGGACGCCCATGATCCGCGCCGAAGGGCTCATGCAGCAATTCGGCGCCCGGGTGATCTTTCGTGACGTCTCCTTCGAGGTCGCCGAGGGCGAGGTGTTCGTGATCCTCGGCGGGTCGGGCTGCGGCAAATCCACTGTTCTGCGTCAGCTGATCGGGCTCCAACCTCCCACGAAGGGGTCGATCGAGATCGCCGGTGTGCGGGTGACGGGCGACGATGCGTGGGCGGCGCGACAGAAGACGCAGCGCCGGATCGGCGTCATGTTCCAGGCTGGTGCGCTATTCGGCTCCATGACCCTGTTGGGCAACGTCATGTTGCCGATGGAGATGTTCACCGATCTGCCGCCCGAGGCGCGGGCGGCGGTGGCGCGGGTGAAGCTCGGGCTGGTCGGCCTCGCCGATGCGGCGGATCAGTATCCGGTCGAGATCTCCGGCGGCATGGCCAAGCGCGCCGCGATCGCGCGGGCGATGGCGCTCGATCCGCCGTTGCTGTTCCTCGACGAGCCATCGGCAGGGCTCGATCCGATCACCTCGGCCGGCCTGGATCGGCTGATCCTCGATTTGCGGACCTCGCTCGGCGCTACGTTCGTGGTGGTCACGCACGAGCTTGCCTCCATCCTCGCCATAGCGGACCGCTGCATCATGCTCGATGCCCACGCCTTTCCCGACGCCGGCGGCCTGATCGCCGAGGGCGATCCACGCCGGCTCGGCGCGGACAGCGAGGATCCGCGCGTCCGGGCGTTTTTTCGCCGGGAGCCGTTGCCGGCGGCGGTGGCCTGATGGAGGGACGCGCGTCGTCCTTGCGGGTGGGGCTGCTGATTATCGGCGGGATCATACTGCTGCTCGCGCTGGTGTGGTTCCTACGCGGTGGCCAAGTGAACAACGGCACGACGTTCGTCACCTACTTCAGCGAGTCAGTGCAGGGGTTGGAGGTCGGATCCAAGGTCGAGTACCGCGGCGTGACGATCGGGCGGGTCACTCAGGTCGGCGTGGTGAGCGCGATCCACGGGACCGAGCAACAGGACGTGAGCGACCCGATGTTTCGCCAAGTTTACGTGCGCTACCTCGTCGATACCACGCGCGTCGGCCATTTCCCGAGCGTCGCCGAGGCGGTCCAGCTGGGCTTACGGGCCCGGCTGAATACCCAACTTCTCACCGGGCTGAGTTATATCGAGTTGGATTTCGTCGATCCCAAGAAATATCCGGTCCCGACCGTGCCCTGGAAACCTGAAGCGGAGTTCGTACCCTCGGTGCCCAGTACGTTCGCGCAAGTGCAGAACGCCGGCCAGCAGCTGCTCGCCAAGCTCGACCAGGTCGACGTGGCGGAGCTCGTGACGTCGCTCACAACCCTGTCGGACAAGCTCAACCAGGAGTTGAACAGCGGGGATCTGCACCAGACGCTGACCTCGGCGAACGGCCTCTTCACCTCCGCCGACACCGCGGTGAAGGCCGCCGATCTTCCCGGCCTGACCGCCAACTTGCGCCAGACCTCCGACAAGCTGGCGGCCCTGGCGGCAAGTCCGGAACTGAAGGCGCTGTTGACCCACGGCGCCTCGGCGACCGATCAGCTAAGCAAGCTCACGGGGCGGATGGCGACCCTGATCACGTCGCTGGAGGACACCGTACGCCAGGTCGGCGCCAGCACCGCGGAACTGCATGCCGGGCTGGCGCCGCTGATCCGCAACATGCAGGTGGCGTCGGAGAACCTGCGGGAGCTGACGTCCTCGCTGCGCCAGTATCCCGGTCAGGTGCTGAGCGGGCCGCCGCCGCCGGTGAAAGGGTCGTTAAGGTGAACCGTTATCTCGTTCCCCGGCGCACTGTCATCGCCGGTGCCGGCGCGCTCGGCGGATGCAGCGTGCTGCCGCGGCCAGCGTATGTGCAGCGTACCACGTGGCCGTTGAGTCTCACGCCACCCGAACAACGCCCCGCACGGCCGCACGGCAAGGTGCTGGTGGTGCGCGACTTCCAGGCAGCGCCGGGGCTCGACCAGGTCGGCGTGCAGTGGCTGAATGCCGACGGCAGCGTGCATGTCGACTTCTACAATCTGTGGGAGGTCACTCCCGCTCGTGCCGCGGCGGATGATGCGCGACGCTGGCTCGCGGCATCGGGCTTGTTCGCGGCGGTCATCGCGCCCGACAGCGGGTTGACGGCGGATTTGACGCTGGAGGGGGAGCTGACGACCTTCTCTGCCGACCCGCGTGTTCTGCAAGGACGCGTGGGATTGTCGATCACACTGCTCGATCAGCGGTCGACACCGCCGAGGGTGCGGACCCAGACGAGTTTGGCGGCGACCGCGCGCATGACGGTCGACACGCCGTCCGGGGTCGTCGCCGCGCAACGCGCGGCGCTGACCTCGTTGATGGGCCAGATCGTCGGTCTGCTCGCCCGCCTGGTGTGAAAACACGAACGGCGCCCAAGGGGCGCCGTCCGCGGTCACATCAAAGAGCAGCCTTTAGGCAACCTTGCGGCGCCGCACTAAGCCCAGTCCCAGGAGCCCTGTTCCGAGCACCGCGAGGGAGATCGGTTCGGGGATGGGAGGAATCGTCGTGGTCAGAGTGGCACCGTAGGAGATGACCGTTCCGGCGCCCCCGACCTGGGAGAAAGTCACGAGCAATGCCGCCGGTGCGGAGTCGCCGCCGTCTGTCACCGTCCCGACGAGTTCCGCGGCAAAGATCTTATCCGTCCGAGTGCTGGTGAAAACATCGGCCGTGACAAACCCGAAGCCCGGGCCCGAGCTGCTAAAGGAATAACCCGCCAGGGACGCCAGGCTGGTGAGATCGAAGCCGACGTCGATGACCGGGACACCCGACAGGCTGGAGAAATCTCCTGTCCCGGAGCCGAACTCCTCATTCGCCGGAGAGACGGTCGTAGCGTTCAGTAGCGTGTCGGTGGCTCCGGGAGTAAACCCACCCGATCCGATTGCGACCGTCCCCGACAGGGTCGCGTTCGCCGCCCCTGGCGCCGCCGCAACGACCGCAAGCATGCCAGCCGCAGCTAGCGTACCTCGTAACCATGTTCGAACTGACAGCATTTCTTCCGCTCCTTTGTCCCTCTGCGGCTCGCAGCAGTGGGTCTCCGCGCAGGATACCCGCCTCGGGGAGGTTGACAAGGTCGGAAATGGCAAGATCGTTAATTTGGAGTTAAGGCAAACGAGATTCGTGGATAAAAAGTGAGTCACACCAGACGAGTTTGAATTCTGACCCATCTCCTCATTCCCGCGAATCCGGTTCTGGGCCACGATGGACATGGAAAGGGCGGCGCACACGCGCCGCCCTCAATAAGCTAGCTCGATGAGACCAGCGCCAGATCAGTTCGCGCGACGCCGCACCAGCCCAAGTCCCAGAAGCCCGGTCCCGAGCACCGCGAGGGAGATCGGCTCAGGGATCGGGGGGATCGTCGTGGTTAGAGTGGCACCGTAGGAGATTACGGTCCCTGGACCTCCGACTTGCGAGAAGGTGACGAGCAACGCCGCCGGCGCCGTGTCCCCGCCCTCGGTGACGGTGCCGACAAGCTCAACGGCGAGCAACTTGGCTGTACGCGCGCTGGTGAACCCACCGGTCGTAATAAAGCCGTAGTCGGGTCCGCTGCTGGTGAACGAGTATCCTTCCAGCGTGGCCAGGCTGGCGATATTGAACCCGGCGTCGACGACCGAGACGCCAGATAGACCCATGAAGCTTCCCGTTCCGGCGCCGAACTGCTCATTCACCGGAGAGACGGTGATGGCGCTCAGCAACGTGTCGGTGGCTCCGGGAACGAATCCGCCCGATCCGATGGCCACGGTTCCCGACAGGGTCGCATTCGCCGCCCCTGGGGCCGCCGCGACGACCGCAAGCATGCCAGCCGCGACCAATGTTCCTCGTAGCCATGCGCGAACCGAAGACATCGCTAAAAGCTCCTTTGCCCAGGCGGCCCGCCCGCAGCAGACCTTACGGAAAGGACAATATCGTTCCTCTCACATTTAGCAAGAGGGAAATTGACGCTTCATTAAGAAAAAAATGCCGAACTGGACACAACCGGGTGAGCACTTCTCCACCCCCGCTCCCCCTTCAGGCCGCTCGCGCGGTAGCGAGCGCCTCCCACACCCGTTCGGGTGTTGCTGGCATGTCGAGGCGCGCGACCCCATCGCCGCCGAGTGCGTCCATGATCGCGTTCATGACCGCCGGCGGGCTCCCTACGGCCCCGGCCTCGCCCGCGCCCTTCACGCCCAACGGGTTGGTCAGGCACGGGACCTCGACCAGTTCGACCTCGATATCCGGCAGATCGGCGGCACGGGGCAGGGCATAATCCATGAAGCTTCCGGACAGGAGCTGGCCCGAGTCCGGATCATAGGCGGTCCGCTCCAGCACCGCCTGGCCGAACCCTTGCGCGACGCCGCCTTGCACCTGGCCGCGCACGATCATCGGGTTAACCGCGCGGCCGACATCGTCGCAGACGAGGTAGCGGAGAACCTTGATGTGCCCGGTCTCCGGGTCGATCTCCACCTCCGCCATATGGCAGCCGTTGGGAAAAGTGTGGGCCTTGATCTCGGCGACCTCGGCGGCATCCAGGGGCACCGCCGCCTCGCCGCGGGCGAGCTTCACACGCTGGGTCTCGGCCAACGCAATGATGTCGATACCGCGATCGGTGCCGACGATGCTGAAACGGCCATCACTGAAGCCGATGTCACCCAGCGCCGCCTCCAGCACCTCGGCCGCCGCGTTGCGCCCTTTCTCGATCACGCTGTCGGTGGTGACGTAAATCGCCTGGCCTTCGGAGTAGAGGCTGCGGGCCCCGCCTGTGCCTCCGCCGACCGGAATCGTGTCGGTGTCGCCCTGGCGGATGCGGATATTCTCCGCGTCGATGCCGAGCCGGGTGGAAACCAGCTGCACATAAGCGGTCTCGTGACCCTGCCCGGTGGACTGGGTGCCGACGAACACCTCGACAAGGCCACCCTCGGTGAAACGGATCTCGGCTCGCTCCGTCGGGTCGCCGCCGGTCGCCTCCAGATAGTAGGACAAGCCGATCCCGCGCCGCTTGCCGCGCCGCGCCGCCTCCGCCTTGCGCGCCGGAAAGCCGGCCCAGTCCATGCGGGTCAGCGCGGTGTCGAGGACCTTCACGAAATCGCCGCTGTCGTAGAGCTTGCCGACCGGCGTCGCGTGCGGCATCGCCGACGGCGGCACCATGTTGCGCCGGCGCAGCTCCGCCCGATCGAGCTTGAGTTCGCGGGCCGCCGCGTCGATCAGACGCTCCACGAGGTAGTTGGCCTCGGGACGCCCGGCGCCGCGATAGGCATCGACCGGGACGGTGTTGGTGAACACGCCGATGATGTTGGCGTACACCTCCTGGAACCCATAGACGCCCGCGAGCACGCTGGTGCCGGCGTAGGTCGGGATATAAGGCGCGAACGTCGAGAGATACGCCCCCATATTCGCGATGGTGCGGGTGCGCAGCGCCAGGAACCTCCCGTCGGCGTCGATCGCGACCTCGCCGAGCGTCACGTTGTCGCGACCCTGGGTGTCGCAGAGGAACGCCTCCCCGCGATCGGCCGCCCATTTGACGGGCTGCCCTAGCTTGCGGCTGGCGTAGCAGGTCAGCACATGCTCGGCGTAAAGGAACAGCTTCATGCCGAATCCGCCGCCGACGTCGGGCGTGATGACGCGGAACGACTCCGCCTCGACGCCGAACACGTCCTTGATGAGGCCCTTGATCAGCCAGCCGCCCTGGGTGTTGGCGTAGAGCGTCCACTTCTTCGCCGTCGGGTCGTAGTCGGCGATGGCGGCGCGCGCCTCCATCGAGGACACCACGATGCGGTTGTTGATCACGTTGATGCGGGTGACGTGCGCGGCCTGGGCGAACAGCGCCTCCGCCTTGGCCTTGTCGCCGATCTCCCAGTCGAAGACGCGGTTATGCGCGACCTCCGGCCAGACCAGGGGGGCGCCCGTGTCCAGCGCCTTCGCCGGATCGGGGCTGGCGGGGAGGATGTCGTAATCGACCACGACCGCCTCGGCCGCATCGCGCGCCGCCTGGAGCGTATCGGCGACGACGAACGCGACCGGGTCGCCGACATGGCGTACCGCGCCATCCGCCAGCGCCGGATGTGGGGGCGCGGCCATCGCCGACCCATCGCGATTGTCCAGCGCCACCGCGCAGGGCAGGGTGCCGATGCCGTCGGCTTTAAGATCGGCTGCGGTGTAGACCCCCCGCACGCCGCGCAGCGCGGAGGCGGCCTTGACGTCGAGGCGGGTGATGCGCGCCGCCGCGTGCGGACTGCGCAGGACGTAGCCGTGCAGCATCCCGGGAAGCTGGATGTCGTCGGTGTAGCGCCCGTGACCGAGCAGCAAGCGTGGGTCTTCGACACGGCGGACAGGCTGGGCTAGGCCGAACTTCGTCATGCATCGGGCTCCGGGATCGCTGGCCCCGGAGTGTAGGCCGCCGAATAAAAAACGCTACCGTGCTCGCCTACGACTGCGACGCGGGCGAGATCACCATGCAGCTGGAATGCCCATGCGCCAGCTTCTCGCACGCGTGCAGCGCGGCGCCCTTCGACATTCCGGTGAAACGGGCTCGCCACAGGACGGCATGGCCCTGATGCACGCTGGCGACCTTCGGATGGGTTTTGCCCAACGTCCTGTGGGCGTCCGCCTTGGCGGCACCGACCGCGTGCTCGGCTTGCGCGGCACTCCCATAGGCACCGACCTGAATGGCCCAGCCCTTGCCGCTCACACGGGTCGGGATGGGTGCGGCCTCGGCGCGTCCGATCAGGTGGAACCCACGGTCATAACGATGCGAATCCGCGTGGCCCGGCGGCGGTGGCGGGGGCAAGAGCAGCGCGACCCGGGTGACGCCGGCGCGGTGCTCGGCGCGCGACTCGTGCAACCGTGCAACGCGGGTCTCGTGGCGCGAGGTGCCGTGATGCCCGACGCCGCGGCGTTCGGTCACGTGACGGGCACTCGCCAGCATGACCGTCCCGCCGCCGTAGCGGAGCCCGGGCGCGATATCGAGCGGAATATCGTTCATCGCGTAGGCCTCGGCGGGCGAGCGATGGATCGGGTAAACCCCCTCGAGCGACGGGCCGATCATCGCGACGTAGTGGCGCGTCTCCGCGGGGAGCGGGCGCAGGTCGGCGAGGTAATCGTCCAGCCGGTTCGGGCCGCCGTTATAGGCGGCGAGGAAGGCCGGGGCGCCGTAGATGTCGTAAAGCTCCCGCATGTAGGCGACGCCGGCGATGATATTGTCATGCGGATCGAACGGATCGCTGCCAAGACCGTAGCGCCCACGCAACTCCTCATACGTGCCGGGCATGACTTGCATCAGTCCCATCGCGCCGGCGCTCGAGGTGATGAGCTGGCCGTTTTGGTACTCCTGCCCTCCTGATTCGACGTGCATCAGTGCCCTGATCCAGGCCTCGGGGACGTCGAATCGCTGGGATGCGCGCTCGATGTATGGACCCCAGGGATCATCCGGGGGGCCGGGCGGCACGTAATTGCCCCGGGCGTGCGCGGCATAGCTGGCGGCAAGCTGGGGAGCGCTCACCTGCGGGCCTTGGGTAGCGCAAGCGGCGAGCAATGCCAGCACACCGGCACAGCCGGCGGCGCGTAGAAGCGGGACAAGGGACGGGCGGGAAGGACGAGACTGCAATGCGGTTTCCTCCGTCGTAGAGCGATCCGCTCAACGCCGAGGGATACGAAGGCCGTGGGCCGCCGCTCATCGAGTCGATCAGGATCAGCTTGTAAGCCCTTAACGGGCATCGACTCCGATGGCAAGTTCATGTCGCAACGTCGCGGATAAAACGTAGCAGCAAAACGAAAACATCAGGTTAAAAGATCGATTCGCCAGCGCCGCTCCTCCGCTGCGTCGAGCAGGGCGTGGGCGCCGAGTCCCGGCAGGCGGCGAAGCAAACCCCGAGGGCGAGGCTTGAAGACACGCGGCCTCGCCGTGTCTCCGCCAAGTTCAAGGACGACGCTTGCGACGTCTCCGAAGCCGTCGATCAGGCCGAGAGCCAGTCCGCGATCACCCAGCATGAAGCTGCCGTCGAACACCGCGTCTTCGTCCCCGGTCAGCCGCCCGGCCCGGCGGACCCGCACCCAGGCTTTGAAGCGGGCGTGCAGATCGTCCATCAGGGTCTGGACGAACGCCACGTCGTCCTCGCTCTCCGGCAGGAATGGATCGAGGCGGGCCTTATGGCTTCCCGCCTTGTACAGCCGCCGCTCCACGCCGAGGCGCGACAGCAGGCCAGGAAAGCCGAAGCCTCCACCGCGCACGCCGATCGAACCGACGATGGTCATCGGATTGGCCCAGATGCGGTCCGCCGCGCAGGCGATCCAGTAGCCACCCGAGGCACCGACATCGGCGATGACCGCGTGGACGGCGACGCCGCTCTTCTCGGCGCGGCGGCGGATGAGGGCGGCGATCAGGTCGGATTGGACCGGCGAGCCGCCGGGGCTGTCGATGTCGAGGATCACGGCCCGCTTTCCGGCAGCGGCGAAGCCGCGCTCGATCAGCGGGGCGGCGCTTTGGAGGTTCAGCAGGCCGGGGCGGCCGGCGATGAGGCCGTGCAGTTCGATCACCGGAACGGTGCGTCGCCAGAACCGGAGCCGCATCAGCGCAGCGCCCGTGCAACCGCCGCCGCGGCTGCTTCGCCCGAAAGCCACGCGCCGCCGAGCGTGCCGGCAAGGCCGACGTGGCAGGCTTCCCCGGCGAACACCAGATGGCCATCAGCCAACGGCTCGGCGAGCGCGGCGCGGTCGCCGGCATGGCCGGGAGTCGGGTAGGAATAGGCGCCGCGCACGAATGGATCGGCGTCCCAGTGCGTGACCAGCCGGGCGCCCGCGGCGAACAGTGCGTCGACACGGCCGCCGAGCATCCGGCGGAGTTCTGCCAGCGCGAAGTCCGCGGCGGCTCGTTCGCCCGCCCGCGCCAACTCCCACGCGGGCGAGCCGCCGATCCAGCCCTGCACATAGTCGCGCCCATACGGCCAGCACTGAAAGATCATGAACGGGTCGCCGGACTTCCGCACCTGGTGGTCGAGCAGACAGTGCATCGGCAGATCGAGCCGATCGGAACCGGTCGCGCGCAGCACCACCTTGACCGCGAGGCCCATCGGTAGGCCGTGGATCGCGTCCTTGGTGCGGGCCGGCAAGGCTGGGTCGAAGCGGATCGCGTCGGCGGCGAGCACGCCGGTGGAGACGGTGACGATGCACGCTCGCGCCCCCAGCGTCCCGACTGGCGTCGCCACACGCACGCCACCCTTCGGGCCGGCCCAGGTGATTTCCGTCGCCGGCGTGCGCAGTCGAATGTCGGTTCCGTCCCCCAGGGACCGGGTGACGAAAGCGCCGATCCCTCCGTCGGGCACCAAGTTCGAGCCCGAGAGCGCGTTCGTCTTCCAATCAAGCAGACTGAATTTATGGGCGTCGGCCGCGCAGATCACCGGCCCTTCCCACGCCTCGATGGTCGGTGCCCAAGCATCGGCGGCCAGGGAGCGTGCGACGGCGGATAGCGGGACGTCGCCGTTTTCCAGCAGCCGGTCGGCTTCCTGCTCGAATCGACGGTGGGCGTCCTCGTAGTCGGCGACCTCAGCTGGGGTCGCCGTACGGGAACCAACGAAGATGCGGTCATTCCGCAGATCGGCCGAATTCAGCAATGTCTCGTTGGCATCCCGGGCGATCGGCACCAGCGGGTTGCGCTCGGCCGCGTGCAGCCAGAGCGCGCCCATGTCGAACCAGACGCCGCCAAGCTCCGGCGGATGGGTGGTCCACGCCCGTCCGCCGATGCGCCCGCTCGCTTCCAGTACTACCGCGCTCCGCCCGTGGTCGCGCAGCGCGCGGGCGGCAGCGAGGCCGGCGGCGCCGGCGCCGATCACCACCACGTCGGCCTCACCGCTCATGTGCTCGCTCCTGGCAGGGCGTATAAAGCCATGCAAGCGCCACGCCGCTTCCAGGGGATTTCGGCGGGATGCGCCAGGGGACATCCCATGCCAGCCGTCCGCGAGCCGCTCCTGCATTCGGTGGCCATCGACGATTTGCGCCCCACCCAGATCACAGTCGGGATGCGGGAGGTCGAGGCGAAACGCAAGTCATGGCGCACCAAAAGCGACGACAAGGGCGCCAAATTCCTCGGCCAGCACATGATCCCGGTGATCCTGGGACCCAAGCAGCGGCACTATGTCATCGACCACCATCATCTGACCCGGGCGCTCCGCGAGGAAGGCGTGAACAGCGTGCTGGTCACGGTGATCGCGAAGCTGAACCGGCTCGAACCCGACGCCTTCTGGTTCAACCTCGACAATCGCGGCTGGACGCACCCGTTCGACGATCAGGGCCGACGGCGCGGCTACGAGGATATCCCGAAATCCATCAAGGATCTGGTGGACGACCCGTTCCGTTCGCTCGCCGGCGAATTGCGCCGCCTCGGCGGGTTCGCCAAGGACACGGCGCCCTTCAGCGAGTTCCTGTGGGCGGATTTCCTGCGCCGACGCATCAAGCGAAGGGCGGTCGACGCCGATTTCGCCGACTCCTTGGAGCGGGCACTCTTGCTGGCCAAGAGCGAGGACGCGGACTACCTGCCGGGTTGGTGCGGCGCGGTGGCACGGTAGGTTCGACTAATTCCAGAGAACGTTGGCGGGACGAGCCGGCAATTCGCCGCGCTCCACCTGCTTGACCACCGCGGTCAGGCGGGCATGGGTCGGCGCGGGCACGCCCGCCTCGGCACCCTTGGCGGCGATAAAGCCGTTCATGAACTCGATCTCGGTGCGCCGCCCCTTCGCCATGTCCTGCGCCATTGAGGGCCGCTGCAGCGGAGAGCGGGCGTCGCTGCTGGTGCCGGCAAGCATGCGGCGCTCGATCTCGGCTAGCGCCTCCGCATCGCCCTCGTTGGCGCGGGCGAGCGTTTCGGGGTCAAGCGCGCCCACCTTGCCGAGCCGAAAGCCGAGCGCCTGGCCGACGCGCACCGACTCGGCGCCCAATCGGATGCAGACCCGCCTGATCGCGTCATGGCCGTCGCGTTCGTTGCCACCCATGCCGGTCGCCGCGGAGACGCCGTTGCGCATTCCATTGACGCACAGCTTTGTCCAGCGCTCGCCCCAGAGATTGTCGGTCGCCTTGGTGGTGTCGATATCGTTCAGCATCGACGCCAGCGCGGCGAGGCGCGGCGTGATCTGTCCGTGCGGCTCACCCACGTAGAGGGAGGGTAGGGCGGGGCGGCGCGCCATCGTGCGCCTGATATGCGCCGGCTCGTAGAGGTCGAGCGCGAGGCCGCCACTGACGACGGCGCCGACGGTACGGCCCCAGCCGACGATTCCGGCGACCCGTTCCTCGTTCACGCAGTTCTGCAAGGAGACGATATAGCCGGTCGGCGAGAGATACGGCGCGATCAGCGCCGTCGCCCACTCGGTATCGTAGGATTTGACGGCGACGAAGGCGATATCGATCGGCGCCTGGCGGGCGATGTGCTGCACGTCGGTGAGGTGGATCGCTTTCACCACGACCGTGCGCGTCTCCGCCGGCGTCATGCCGGATAGGTGCATCCCGCCAGCCTGGATCGCCTCCACATGGGCGGGCCAGGGGTCGATCAGCGTCACGTCATGGCCGGCGGCGGCGAGGCCGGTGCCGACATAGCCGCCCACCGCACCCGCGCCGACAACGGCGATCCGCTGACCCATGCTGCCCCCTGCCTGCATTAGTGGCTTGAGTGTGGGGCAGCGTGCGATGCGGGGCAAACCTCCCTCGGCTCCGGTCGGCTATTGTGGTGGATAGAGAACGGTCCCGCCCGCTTGCGGGCGTGCGCCTCGTGTCATCGTGGCCGGCTCGATGTGACGGGGACCGAGGATGTGCGAGACCGGCTCGCCGGCGGCCAGCAGATAGTCGGTGATGATCCGCCGATGGCACCGCCACCAAAGCACCTCGGCGCACATGATCGCGCAGCTGTGCTGAGCTGCAAGCGCGCGCAACGCATCGAGACCATCGCGGAACGGGGCGGTCATGGCGTAATCGGCGTAGTTGCGGAAGCTTGCATTCTCCCAGAAGCCGTTCGGCGACGGGGCGCCCTTGCAATGGCCCCGCAGGCCGCCGAGCTTCGGAAGGTGATGATAGAGGATGCCATCGGCCGCCAGCCGGCCCGGCAGGCTCTCGGCGTTGAACTGCGGGTTGGTCCGGGAGCGCGGAATGGTGCGGACGTCAGCGACAAGATCCGCCCCACCCTCGCGCAACAGCGACACCAGTTCTTCAATGCTGCGGGTGGAATGACCGATCGTGAGGAAGGGCACCGCCTCAGCCGCCGGCGGCGCACGACGCACAGGCACCTTCGACCTCGACGGTGGCGCGGGCGGGCCTGAAGCCGGTGAGCGCCGCCGCCTTGTCGACCGAGGCGAGGATGCCGGCATCCTCCATCTCGATCACCGTGCCGCAGGTCCGACAGATCAGGAACTGCACCGCGTGGCTATGGTGATGATGCTCGTCCGGTTCCGTGCAGCCGATGAACGCGTTCAGGCGCTCCACCTTGTGGACGAGGCCATGCTCCTGAAGAAACCCGAGCGCCCGGTAGATGGTGATGGGGGTGGCGTTGGCCTTTTCGGCCTTCAGGCGGTCGAGCAGGGCATACGCGCCGACCGGCTCCTTGGCGGCGAGAACGAGCGCGAGGACGCGCTTCCTGGTCTCGGTCAAGCGTCCCCCGTCCCTCGCGCACGCCTCCGCCGCTCTCTTCAAGCGGAGGTCGATCCGTTCTCGGACGCTCGCGGTCACGCGCTATCCCCGCTCATGTCGCTTGGACAATGATGGCTGGGGCGGGAGGATTCGAACCTCCGCATGGCGGAATCAAAATCCGCTGCCTTACCACTTGGCGACGCCCCATGTATGGCGGGTCATAGGTCGGGCACTGCCGCGCGGCAAGGATAACCACCCGTTCGTCCCGGCAAGAAATCCGCAACCGACCTTGCCTCGGCGCGCTCCGGGGTCTACGCAGTTAGAGGAGACTGGGCGCGCATGGGACATAGCATACGCTCCGAACGCATCGGGCCTCGATCGACGTTGGACGCGGAGTCCGTGCGCGCGGCGTACCGCCGTTGGGCACGTATCTATGATGTGACATTCGGCGGCGTCTCCGGCTTCGGGCGCCGCCGCGCCGTGCAGGCGGTGAATCGGCTGCCGGGGCGGCGGGTGCTGGAAGTCGGGGTCGGCACCGGGCTGGCCTTGCCGCATTATGGATCCGACAAGCTCATCACCGGAATCGACCTCTCGGGCCACATGCTCGAATTGGCGCGCAAGCGTGTGGAGGAACTCGATCTCCCCAACATCGAGAACCTGCGCGAGATGGACGCCGAGGCGACCGAATTCGCCGAGGGCAGCTTCGATATCGCGGTGGCGATGTACGTCGCCTCGGTTGTGCCGAGCCCGACACGGCTGCTCGAGGAGATGCGGCGCGTAGTGCGCCCGGGCGGGCATTTGCTGTTCGTGGGTCATTTTCGCGCGGAGCGCGGACCGCGCTGGTGGGTGGAGCGCGCGATGGCGCCGGCCTCGCGCAAACTCGGCTGGCATCCGGATTTCGCGGTCGAGGATCTCCTCGGCGCGCGTGACCGCGACCACGCTGACATGACTGCGGTACCGCCGGCCGGGCTTTTCACGCTGGTGCATCTCCGCAACTGAACGGCAGGCACGGGGCGGGCGCTTGATCTGGCGCGGTGTCTCGGCTACGCGAATGCCGAGAGCCGGGCCGCTTTCGGCCCGCGGAGGACGGGATCGAGAATGAAACGGCCGACGCACGCACCATCCCGGCTCGCCGCCGCGACACTGGCTTCCACCTTCCTCGGTGTGCTGGGCACGGCGCCCGCCTTGGCCCAAGTGCCGTCGCCCTGGGCGATCACGATGCAAGCGGGGTTCAGCCCGGTCAAACGCGACATCATCGCGCTGAACCATCTAGTGCTCGGCATCGTTATTTTCATCACGCTGTTCGTCGGTAGCCTGCTGGCTTGGGTGATCTGGCGTTACAACGCCAAGCGCCATCCGGTGCCGACGACGACGAGCCACAACACCGTGGTCGAGATCGCCTGGACCGTCATCCCGATCCTGATCCTCGTGGCGATGGCGATCCCGTCGTTCCGCCTCGTCTACTACGAGGACCGCACCGACAATCCCGACCTGACGGTAAAGGTGACCGGCCATCAGTGGTACTGGGAGTACACTTACCCCGAATTGAAGAACCTCGACTTCTCCAGCTACATCGTTCCCGACGACAAGTTGAAGCCCGGCCAACTGCGCCTGCTGACCGTGGACAACGACCTGGTGTTGCCGGTCGGCAAGAACATCCGCCTGCTGGAGACCAGCGGGGACGTGATCCACAGCTTCTTCATCCCGTCGCTGGGGGTGCAGCGCTACGCAATTCCCGGCCGCACGATCGAGACCTGGGTGCGGATTGATAAGCCGGGCGTCTACTACGGCGAATGCAACCAGATCTGCGGGACCAACCACAGTCGCATGCCCATCGTCGTGCGCGGCGTGACAGAGGCGCAGTTCCAGGCCTGGGTCGGCCAGGCGCAGAAGCAGTTTGCCGCCGACGCCGGCCCGGCCATCGAGCCCCATGCCCCAGCCGGCGGCGTCGTGCTTGCAAGTGCAACGACAGAGGCGCGGCGCTGAGCCGACTCGGCGCCAGAAGGAGACCCACATGTCGGTAACGACACACGATCACGCCCACGACGATCATTACCACAAGCTGGGGTTCTTCACCCGCTGGTTCTGCAGCACCAATCACAAGGACATCGGAACGCTCTATCTGATGTTCGCCCTGGTCGGCGCCACGACCGGGGCCATCCTGTCGGAGATCATGCGCGCCCAGCTGATGTTCCCGAACAACCACGTCGTTACCTCGGGCCAGGAGTGGAACACGATCGTCACCGCCCACGGGCTGCTGATGATCTTCTTCGCGGTCATGCCGGCGCTGATCGGCGGCTTCGGGAACTGGTTCATCCCGTTGATGATCGGCGCCCCCGACATGGCGTTCCCCCGGCTGAACAACATCAGCTTCTGGATGCTGCCGCCAGGCTTCATCCTGATCGTGACCGGGCTGCTGCTCGGTGAATCGGGCACTGGCTGGACGCTGTACCCCCCGCTCTCGCTCAGTACGTACGAGACCGGGCCGGGGATGGACTTCACCCTGTTCGCGCTGCACCTGGCGGGTATCAGCTCGCTGCTCGGCGCGATCAACTTCATCACCACGATCTTCAACATGCGCGCCCCTGGAATGACGCTGCACAAGATGCCGCTGTTCATCTGGGCGATGTTGGTGACGGCATTCCTGCTTCTGCTGTCGATCCCGGTGCTGGCCGGCGCGGTCACCATGCTGATCTGCGACCGCAATTTCGGCACTGCGTTCTTTGATCCGGCCGGCGGCGGCGACCCGGTGCTGTTTCAGCACCTGTTCTGGTTCTTCGGCCATCCGGAGGTCTACATCATGATCCTGCCGGCCTTCGGGATCGTGAGCCAAGTGGTCGCGACGTTCAGCAAGAAGGCGATCTTCGGCTATCTCGGCATGGCCTACGCGATGGTGGCGATCGGGGTGATCGGCTTCGTGGTGTGGGCGCACCACATGTTCGTCTCCGGGATGAGCGTCGACACCCGCGCCTATTTCATGGCGGCGACCTTGGTGATCGCGGTGCCGACGGGCATCAAGATCTTTTCCTGGATCGCAACGATGTGGGGCGGCTCGATCGAGTTCACGACGCCGATGCTATGGGCATTGGGCTTCATCTTCGTGTTCACGATCGGCGGAGTGACCGGCGTGGTACTGGCCAACGCGAGCATCGACCAGATCCTGCACAACACCTATTACGTGGTGGCGCATTTCCACTACGTGCTGTCGCTCGGCGCGGTGTTCGGCATTTTCGCCGGCTTCTACTTCTGGATCGGCAAGATGTCGGGGCGGCAGTATCCGGAGTTCTGGGGCAAGGTCCATTTCTGGCTCACGTTCATCGGCGTGAACCTCACGTTCTTCCCGCAACACTTCCTCGGCGCCGATGGGATGCCGCGGCGTTATCCCGACTACCCGCAGGCGTTCTGGGGGTGGAACTTCGTCTCTTCGCTCGGCGCGTATATCAGCGGGATCGCGTTCCTGGTGTTCTTCTACGTGTTGTTCCGGACGTTCACCTCCAAGGTGCATGTCGCGGCGAACTATTGGGGCGAGGGGGCGACGACGCTCGAGTGGGCCCTTCCTTCCCCGCCGCCGTTCCACACCTACGAGACGCTGCCGCGGATTCCATGAGCAGCACCGCTGGGATCGGCTTCGGCGACGGGGAAGAGCGCCCCACAGCCGCCGCGACCGGCGAGCAGGAGACGGAGCTGCGCGACTGGATCGCGTTGCTGAAGCCGCGGGTGATGTCCCTGGTGGTGTTCACCGGGATGATCGGTCTGGTGATCGCCCCTGGCCGTCTCAACCCGGTCCTGGGTTTCACCGCGGTGCTCTGCATCGCCGTCGCCGCGGGGGCGTGCGGTGCCATCAACATGTGGTACGATCGCGATATCGACGCGGTGATGCGGCGCACGCGGAACCGCCCCATTCCGGCCGGACGGATTCCGGCCGGCGGCGCGCTGGGCTACGGCATCATCCTGGCGTCGGGTGCCGTGCTGATCATGGCGATCGCGACGAACCTCGCGGCGGCCGCGGTGCTAGCGCTGTCGATCTTCTTCTATGTGTTCGTCTACACGATGTGGCTCAAGCGTCGGACGCCGCAGAACATCGTCATCGGCGGCGCCGCGGGGGCGTTCCCAGCCGTCGTCGGCTGGGCGGCGGTGACGGGATCGATCAGCCTCGTTCCCCTGGTCCTGTTCGCGATCGTCTTCTTCTGGACGCCGCCACATTTTTGGTCGCTCGCGCTGTGGGCGAATGAGGACTATCGGCGCGCCGGCGTACCGATGCTGCCGGTGACGGCGGGCGCGCGCGAGACGCGCCGGCAGATCATGCTCTACACGTTGGTATTGGTACCCGTCTCGCTCATTCCCTGGGCGATCGGGTTTTCCGGACAGATCTACGCGTTCACGGCGCTTCTGCTCGGCATCGGTTTCTTGGTCCATGCGTGGCGCGTGCTGCGCGATCGGCAAGGCCCGACTGGCGTCAGCCTGACCAACGATGCCCCGGCGAAGGCCGCGTTCAAGTTCTCGATCGTCTATCTGTTCGTCCTGTTCGCCGCCCTGCCGATCGACCGGCTCGTTGGCTAGACCTCCCGGCGATGCGGAGCGGGAGCGGCGGCGGCGGATGCGCAACATTGCCATGCTTATCGTGTTGCTCGGCCTGGCGGCGCTGTTCTTCGCGATCACCCTCGTGAAGCTGCGGCGGATTTAGCGGCGCGCAAGGCTATTTTCACATCGCGCGCAGCTTGGTGAGAACTCCCTCCAGCTGATCGGTGCTCGTGTAGCCGATGCGAACGGCGCCACGCTCGACCGAGCCGGCGATCTCGATCCGCAGCCCGAGCAGCCTCGATAGTTCGTTCTCAAGGGCCGCCAGATCTGGATCGCGTGGCCGGGGCGAGCGATCCGGGTGTTGCTGGGATGCGAGCGCCTCGGTCGCGCGCACTGAGAGCCCGTTGGCGATGACGGCCGCGAGGGCATGCTCCGGCTGGGGATGGGCAAGAAGCGCGCGGGCGTGGCCCGCCGTGACGGTTCCCGCGTGGAGCGCGGCCTTGATGGAAGCGGGCAGGTTCAGCAGACGCAGCGTGTTGCCGACATGGGCGCGCGACTTCCCCACGGCCTGGGCGAGCCGTTCCTGAGTGAGTCCGAATTCCTCGATCAAGCGGTTGTAGCCCTCCGCCTCTTCGAGGGCGTCGAGGTCCTGGCGCTGGAGGTTCTCGACCAAGGCGACGGCGAGCGCGTCAGGGTCGGTGAAGTCTCGGACCAGAGTTGGCGCCTCATGCAGTCCCGCGAGAGCGGCGGCGCGCCAGCGGCGCTCCCCTGCGATGATCTGAAATCGTCCAGGAGCGGCTGGATGAGGGCGTGCTATCAGTGGCTGCAAGACTCCTATCGATCGCACGGATTCCGCGAGTTCCGACAATGTGCTCTCGTCAATGGAGGCGCGAGGTTGGAACGGGCCGGGCTCCAAAAGATCAAGGGACAACGCCCTTACGGATTCGCCGCCTCCACGGGTCCGGGGGGACGTTTCCCCGAGAAGGGCCGCGAGACCTCGGCCAAGCCTTGCGTTTGGCTCGCGCGTCGTCACGCCTTGGTTCCTGATTGAGCATCGACGGACGGATCGCCTGCGCGGTCCCGATGGAGGAGTTCGGCGGCGAGACGGATATAGGCCTGTGCGCCAGGGGAGCGGAAATCGTAGAGAAGAACCGGCTTGCCGTGACTGGGCGCCTCGCTCACCCGCACGTTGCGGGGGATCACCGTCGTGTAGACCGTATCGCCGAAATAACCCCGTGCATCCTGCTCGATCAACCCGGAGAGGGCGTTGCGGCGGTCGAACATTGTCAGCACTATTCCTTGCAGTCGCAACGTCGGATTGAGGGAACGCTTGATTCCGTCGATCGTGCGGACCAGCCCGCTGATTCCCTCCAGGGCGTAGTACTCGCACTGCAGGGGAACCAGCACGGCGTCGGCGGCGACCAGGGCGTTGATCGTGAGCAGGCCGAGGCTGGGCGGGCAGTCGATCAGCACGAAATCGAAATGCGGGAGCCCCGTTCGCAATGGAAGAAGGGCATCCCGCAGCCGGTGCTCGCGCCGTGCGAATCCAACGAGCTCAACTTCGGCGCCGGCGAGATCCGGTTCGGCGGGCATGATCGATAGGTTGGGAATTCCCGACGGCGCGGCGGCATCCCCGGGGGGCGTGTGTAGCACGAGAACGCAATAGGTGCCGAGCGTGCGATTCTCGCGTGCTACGCCGAGGCCGGTCGAGGCGTTGCCCTGCGGATCGAGGTCGACCAGCAGCACCGCCTCCCCGGCGGCGGCCAGCGCCGTGGCGAGATTGACCGCCGTGGTGGTCTTGCCGACGCCGCCCTTCTGGTTCGCCACCGCGAGAATGCGTGGAGAACGCCGCGGTCCGGCCGGGTCAGGCGCGAGATGAGACAGGACGTAGCTCACTGATCTTCAGTATCACACCGCCGGGTTTCGTCCCGGGAATGCGCTCCACGTTCATGTGCCACTCGCGCCGCGCCGCCGTCAATTCGGCCTCGTTCCCGGCTCCCTTCGGAAGCAGCGCGATGCCGCCGGGCGCGAGCTTCGGGTGGACAAAGTGCAACAGCGCGGGGAGCGGCGCCAGAGCCCGCGCCGTGACAAGCGGCGCCCGGGGCAAGCAGGTGGCCTCGATTCGCGTCGCATGGATCGTTACCGGGGCGCCGGTGATCCGACGGGCTTCGTTCAGGAACGCCGCCTTGCGCTGATCGGATTCGACTAGATCGAATGGGATGCCGGTGGCCAGCGAAAGAACCAGGCCTGGAAACCCAGCGCCGGACCCAAGGTCGCTTCCCCGGTTCGCCGATCCTGGGATCAAAGGAACAAGTCGGAGGGCGTCGTCGATGTGGCGGGCCCATAGATCGGGTTCGTCGGCGCGGGCGATCAGGTTGATGGTGCGGTTCCAGCGCAACAGCAGAGCGCAGAACCGCTCGAGTGCTTCACGTGGAACAGGCTCCCGCGCCGGCTTATGCTTCACGTGAAGCAAACGATTTTGCGCAAGGATCGGTGATGCGTCCCGTCATTCGCCACGGCGTCCTCTTTGGTCTGCTCGCCTGCTGGTGGCCATCTTCGGCGATAGCCGACCCCGACGCCCTGTGGCACATCGTGCATGACCGCTGCGTTCCGCACCAGGAGCGGTTCCAAGCTCCGTTTCCATGCCTGGAAACGGATGAGCCCAACGGAGTCGCGCTGCTGAAGGACCTCGTCGGACAAACCCAGACGCTGCTGATTCCCACGGCCCGCGTCACCGGCGGCGAGGATCCCGCCGTGCTGGATCCCGCGGCGCCCAATTATTTCCAACTGGCCTGGCAACGCATCGGCATGACGCGCGCCCTCGCCGACGCCGATCTTCCCCGCGATGCCATTTCACTCGCCCTGAACTCGAAATACGGGCGGACGCAAAACCAACTCCATATCCACATAGACTGCCTCCTTCCCGAGATTCGAGCCAGTCTCGCGGAATACGCAGACGCGATCACGCGGAGTTGGACGCTGTTCCCGACACCCCTCGCCGGGCATACCTATCTCGCGCGCCGGGTCTGGACGCTCGATCGGCCCGGCGCCGATCCGTTTCAACTCGTCGCGAATGACGTCCCTGGCGCGCGTGCCGACATGGCGGCTGTGACGATCGTTGTCGCCGGAGCCACCTTCGAGGGAGAGCCAGGGTTCATAGTGCTTGCCGGCCGAGCCGACCTCGCCGCGGGCAATCGAGGGAGCGGCGAAGAGCTGCAGGATCATCGCTGCGCCTTGGCTCATCCGCACTGAGCGTATGCGCAACTCGATTACCCCTCCGCGCGCCTAATTAGCGGTTCCACGAAGCGCGGTTCGGTGTCCGTGTCCCATGGGAACAATATCCATGTGTCCTGCGAAACTTCGGTGATGAAGCTGTCGATCGAGTCGCGCGCCGCCGGTTTGGCGTAGATGCACGCGAAGTGCGCCCGGGGCAGCAACCCACGCACCACACGCGCGGTGGCACCGGTGTCAACGAGGTCGTCGACGACGAGGAAGCCGGCTCCGTCTCCCGCCGCCGTCGGCGCCTTGGTGACGCACGGGGGCGCGCGCAGCCCCGCGGACTCGCCCGCGTAACTGACGATCGACACGCTCTCGACCAGCCGTAGCTCCAGCTCTCGGGCGATGATCGCGGCGGGGATCAACCCGCCGCGGGTCACCGCGACGATCCCGTGGAATGGTCCCTTGCCCATCAGCCGCCACGCCAACGCCCGGGCGTCCCGGTGCAGCTGATCCCAGGTCACGGTGTAATAGTGCGTCGGCATCAGAACAGCCGACCGCCGTTCGGGACCTTGAACGCGGGCTTGATCAGCACGACCGCGCCATCGTCGTCCGGAAAGCCGAGCGTCAGCACCTCGCTCAAAAAGGGACCAATCTGCCGAGGCTGCAAGTTCAGCACCGCGGCGACCTGCAGGCCGATGAGTTGGTCGCATTTGTAATGCACCGTGATCTGCGCCGAGGACCGGCGGATGCCGATCTCCGGCCCGAAATCAATGGTGAGCTTCACGGCGGGCTTGCGCGCTTCGGGAAAAGATTGCGCATCGATCACCGTGCCCACGCGGATCTCCACGCGTTCGAAGTCCTCGAGTCCGATCGTCATCGCGAATCCCCCTTTGAGGAGAATGGGCTTGTTTCGGGCGGGTTGCCAACGGGCGCGCGCGAAGCGAGTGTCGAATGGATCTTCCGGAGATTCCCAGCCTCATGCGTGACGTCCACTTGCCGGGCCGCTCCTCTGTCTTCGCCACCAGCGGCATGGCGGCGACCTCGATGCCGGCGGCGACACTGACCGCCCTCGATGTGCTGCGCGCCGGTGGCAACGCGCTCGACGCGGCCGTTGCCGCGTGCGCCGTGTTGTGCGTGATCGAGCCGCAATCGACCGGAATCGGGGGCGACTGCTTCTGCCTCTATTCCCCCGCCGGCACCGGCCAGGTCATCGCCTTGAACGGCTCGGGCAAGGCACCAAGGGCAGCCACGATCGATTGGTATGAGAGGAACGGCATCGCCGAGATCGACCCGCTTTCGGCGCACGCCGTCACCATCCCCGGGGCTGTCGGCGCGTGGGAGCGCTTGCTGGCAGCACACGGGCGCAAGGGCCTGGATGAGTTGCTGCGCCCGGCGATCGGCTTCGCCGAGGATGGCTGGCCGGTGCATTCACGCGTCGCGTCCGACTGGGCACGCGAACAGGGGCGGCTGCGGCTCAACCGCGCGCACGCCTTCCTCCCAAACGATGCGCCGCCGCGCGCCGGGGACCTGTTCCGCAATTCTCCTCTTGCCGAGACTCTCCGCGCGATTGGACGCGACGGTGCGCGGGCCTTCTACGAGGGCCCAATCGCCGCGGACATGGTGGCAACCCTGCGCGCGCATGGCGGGCTGCACACCGAAGCCGACTTCGCCGCTGGCCTGCGCGCCGCCACGTTCGTCGATCCGATCAGCGCGATCTGGCGTGACCACGAGGTCTTTCAATGCCCGCCCAACGGCACCGGTCTCGCCGCGCTCATGATCCTCGGCATCCTGGGCTGCTTCGACTCCGCGCCTGACGGTCCGATGGGAGCGCTGCGCTTCCATCGCCACATCGAAGCGGCGCGGCTGGCCTATCGTGACCGCAACGCCTTCATCGCCGACCCGGAGCACGCGGAGGTTCCGGTAGAGCGCTTACTGGATCCGGCCTACCTTGCCCAGCTACGCGATTTGATCGACGATTCCCGGGCGCTCCCTCGCCTGCCAACGGCCGGAGAGGCGGCACTGCCGGCGCATCGCGACACGGTCTATCTTTGCGTGGTCGATCGCGACGGGAACGCGTGCAGCTTCATCAATTCGCTCTTCCAGCCCTTCGGGTCGAGGATCCTCGCGGAACGGTCCGGTATCATGTTGCAAAATCGCGGCTTCGGTTTCCGGCTGGAGCGCGGCCATCCCAATTGCATCGCGCCCGACAAGCGCCCGATGCATACGATCATCCCCGGGATGGTAATGCGCGACGGTCGGGCGGTCATGCCGTACGGCGTCATGGGCGGCCATTTCCAGCCGATGGGGCAATCGCTTTTTCTGACCAACCTGCTGGAGTACGGCCTCGATATCCAGGAGGCGATCGACCATCCGCGCCTGTTGCCGATGGGCGGCAAGGTGCAGGTCGAGCACGGGATTCCGGCCGATTTGTGCGACCGGCTAACCCGCCTCGGCCACACGATCGAGGCGATCGACCGTCCGCACGGCGGCGGTCAAGCGATCTGGATCGATCACGCGCGCGGTTGCCTGATCGGCGGATCGGATCCGCGCAAGGATGGAATGGCGCTTGGCTACTGAGGAGAGTCCGATGACCGAACCATGCGATCTCACCGCCGTCGAGGCCCGCCGGCGCATCGGCCAACGCTTGCTCGCCCCCAGCGCGCTGCTCGAAAGCTGTATCGAGCGCATCGAGGCGGTGGATGCGGCGGTGAACGCAATGGTCGCGCGTGACTACGCCGGCGCCAGAATCGCGGCGCGCCTGGCCGATGAAGCGGTCGCGCGTGGCGACGCGCTCGGCCTCCTGCACGGACTACCGCTCGCGGTGAAGGACCTCGACGACGCGGCGGGGATGCCGACGACCTTCGGAAGCCCGATTTTCCGTGAAAATGTCGCCGCGACCGACAGCCGCATGGTCGCGGCGCTCCGTGGCGCGGGCGCGATCGTGCTCGGCAAAACCAACACGCCGGAGTTCGGCGCGGGTGCCAACACGCGCAATGCCATCCATGGCGTCACCGGCAATCCGTTCGACCCGTCGCGCTCCGCCGCCGGGTCCTCAGGCGGCTCGGCCGTCGCCCTAGCGACCGGAATGGTGCCGATTGCGACGGGGTCGGACACTGGGGGCAGCCTTCGCAACCCCGCCTCATTTTGTGGCATCGTCGGGTTCCGGCCGACTCCCGGCCTGGTGCCGAGTGAACGTCGGCCGCTCGGTTGGTCGCCGCTCCCGGTGCTTGGACCGATGGCGCGCACGGTACCCGATGTGTGCCTCTTACTGTCCGCGATGGTCGCCGACGATGCGTGCGATCCCCTGGCGACGACGGTGCACGGCGCCGCCATCCGCCAGTCGGAAGATTTCGCGCGCCCCGCGCCGATCGATCTGTCCCGTCTGCGCGTGGCCCTCACGCCGGATTTCGGCTTCGCGCCGACCGAGCGCCGCATTGCCGAGATATTCGCCGAAAAGACCAGCCTGTTCCGCCATGTCTTCGCCCGCGCCGAGGATACGACGCCGGATTGTGCCGGGGCCGATGAGGCGTTCGAGGTGATCCGTTCGGTCAGCTTTCTCGCGGCCCATGCCGAGAAGGTTCGGACGCGCCCGGACGAGGTCGGGCCGAACGTGCGTGCCAACGTCGCGGAGGGCCTACGCTATAGCGCCGCCGATGTCGCCCGGGCCCTTGCGCTGCAAACCGCATTATATCGACGCTGGCAGGATTTCTTCGGCGGCTTCGACGTGATCCTGACGCCATCGATCACCGTCAGCCCGCGCCCTTGGCGGGAGTTGTACCCGGCGGAGATCGACGGGCGGCCGACCAGAACCTATTTCCACTGGCTCGCCCTGGCCTATGCCGTGACGCTCGCCGGCCATCCGGCGGTGTCGCTGCCGATGGGGGTCGATCACGCGGGAATGCCGTTCGGTTTGCAAGTCGTCGGTCCGCGCGGAGGCGATGCCTTCGTGTTATCGGTGGCTGCCTCGCTGGAGGCGGTCTTGGCCGACGATCGCCGGACCGCCCGCCCCATCCCCGACCTGGGTCGGCTGCGCACCGCCTCGCCAATCAGCGCTAGTTCGGGATTTCTCGGTTTCGACTGACACGGGCGGCTCTGACGGCCCCGAAACATGGTCACATTCACCTCTCCCGCTCGCGGGAGAGGTCGACTCGCGTGGCGAGCGGGTGAGGGTTGTGCCAGCCGGGCATCATCCGCACGGCGTGCCCACCTCGCCCCACCAGCGCGGAACCAAACGAAAACGGGCGCCCGAAGGCGCCCGCCACCGATCGTCCACTCATACTCGCGTGGCTCACGACGAATTGATGCTGATCCCGTTGGCCCCGGTCGGAGAAGCGAAGGTGATCTGCGTGCCGTCCTTGAGCGTGACGGAATGGGCACCGCCGGCGATAGCGGCTTTGACTGCCTTGGCGGCGGCGCCCGAGTTGGCGGCGCCGTACAACGTGTCGAAGCCCGACAAATTCAGGGTTTCGCCGGCGCGGGTATTGTAGAGGAAATCGACCCCCGGGGTAACGGCGGTCTTGGTGATCGCGCTGAGCAACTGGCTGTTGACCACCTCGAATGTGTCCTGGCCGGTGCCGCCGATCAGGCTGGTCTGACCGCTCCCGGCCACGAGGTGGTCCTTGCCGGTCCCGGCGAACAGGACGTCGTTGCCTCCGGTGAAGCTGCCGTAGAGTTGGTCGTTTGTCTGGGACGGAGCCCCGAAGAGGGTCTCGTTGCCGAGGCCCGCGACCAGCAATGCCCCCGGATTGTCGGCGCCCCCGGTCGAAGGGCTGTTGTAGACGAGGACGTTATTCGCCGCGCCGACGACCGTGGCGCCTTGCGTGCCGCCGGTGATGACGTCGAGCGTCTGGGTCGGGGAGTTGTTGGCATAGAAGAATACCGCGCCCGACCCGCCGATGATGCCCGTCGGGCCCGGGGTCGCGCCCGCAAAGACGGTGTCGGCGCCACCGGTGATAGTCACCAGGTTGGATCCGCTGCCCAGGCTCACCTGGCCGGTACCGCTGAGGTTGTAATGGTCGAACCCGTTGCCCGCCGCGACGGCGTAATTGCCCGAGAGGTTGAATGTGTCGCTGCCATTGCCGGCGGTGATGGAGGCGGAGCCTACAGAGGTGTTGGTGTAGTTGATGTTGCCATCGCCGCCGAAGAAGCTGGGGCCGCCGGTGACGGTAAGGTTGGCGCCCATCGAGCCATCGACAAGGAAGCCGTAGCCGAGGGGAACATTCACAACCCCGCCGCTGGTAATCTCCAGTTCCCGGAACGCGAAGGGGGGCGGCGGACCGGGGGGCGGCGGGGCGACGCCGCCGCCGGCCACGCTCGCGATGTTCAGCGCGCCCGATGCCAACAGCCCGTTCAAGGTCGTGGCAATGCTTTGCGCCAGCGCCGTGTTGGCGGGGGTACCGAAATTATTGCTGACAATCGTGGAATTCGCGCCGGGGACGGTAATCGTGGCCATTCAGGATCTCCGTTTCGGCACAGCCGGTGACAAGTCGGTCGAGGCGGATCAGCGGGGCAACCAATGATCCAAAAATTAACCTCGCGCAAGCGAAAAAGCTAAGACCGACCGTTTCACGGAGGAATAACTCGCCTTCGCCCCAGCCCGACTGGGAAGCCAAACCCCAACCGGAACAGCGTTCGATTTCAGCGCCCTATCCCGACATTAGACCCCGCCGCGCAACAAATTGGCACGGAACTCCATCGTGAATAGGGCGGTGCGACAAATCGCGGCCATATGGCCGCGATTAAATAAGCGAGCGGGAACTCTTCCGATCACGGGAATGTGTTAATTGTGGCGGGCGAGGGACGGGGAGGGCCAATCCCCGCCAACCGCCAGTGCATCGGCTTAGAAGCTCTCTGCCGGGATCACGTTCTGCGGGCGCGGACCGAGCAGGGCGGCCCGCATCGTCTCCGCCCCCTTCACGCGAATGTCCTCCCAGGCTTCGGGGGTATGAAACGCGGAGTGGGGGGTGATGATAAGCCGTCCCGCCGCCCACGGTGCGCCCGTCCGGTAGGCGGCGATCAATGTCGGCACTGGCTCGACCGGTGGTTCCACCGGCACCACGTCGAGCCCGACGCCCGCGAGGCGGCCGGATTTCAGCGCCGCAGCCAGGGCTTCGATGTCGACGATCGGACCGCGGGCGGTGTTCACCACCACCGCGCCCGCTGGCATCAGGGCGAGTTCCGCCGCACCGATCAGGCCGCGCGTCTCCGGGGTGAGCGGAGCGTGGATCGAGAGCGTGTTGGTCTGGGCCAGCAAGTCCTCGAGCGTCGGCGCCCGCTCCACCCCGATCGCCAGATCGGCCCCGTTCGGGCGATAGGGGTCGAAGAACACCACGCGAAAGCCGAGTGCCTTGGCGCGCAGCGCGACCGCCGTGCCGATGCGGCCCAACCCGACAATGCCGAAGTTCTGCGCGCTCGATCGGCGGATCAGCGGGTCGAACACCGCACGCCAGGCGGCTGGCGGATCGGCGCGCTGCCACTCGTGGTGCAGCAGCAGGCCCCGCCGCAATGCGAGCGCCAGCGCGATGGCGTGATCAGCGACCTCCGTGGTGCCGTAATCGGGCACGTTGCACACCATGATCCGCCGATCCGCGGCCGCCTTGCGGTCGATGCTGTCGTAGCCGACGCCCATCCGCACGACGCAGCGCACGTTCGTGAAGCGAGCAAGGTCGGCCTCGGAGACACGCTGGCGCAGGATCATCAGCCCATCGGCCGCCGCGCAATCGGCATCGGACAGGTCCGCCAGCGTCTTGGTGTCACGCACCAGGACGCGTACCTCCGGGCCGAAAATCCGCCGCTCGACGCTATCGTCGACGTAGAGGTTTTCGGGGTAAAGAACCGTCAAGGCCATCCGCGTCGCTCCTTATGACAATGCGGCGATCCTGCGGACACTCCGCGTTCCCCGCAACCGCCGTTGCCCTGCGGGCCTGGCTCGCGCACTCTGCCGCCAGACCCATCGATCGAGGCCCTTGCATGAACGGCGCCGAATCGCTCGTCCACACCCTGCTGGCGAGCAATGTTGATACCTGCTTCGCCAATCCCGGCACGTCGGAGATGCATTTCGTCGCGGCGCTGGATCGGGTGCCCGGGATGCGCTGCATCCTCGGCCTGTTCGAGGGCGTGGTGACCGGGGCGGCGGACGGCTATGCGCGAATGTCGGGCCGGCCGGCGGCGACCTTGCTGCATTGCGGCCCCGGCCTCGCCAATGGCCTCGCCAATCTGCACAACGCGCGCCGCGCCTCGACCCCGATCGTGAATGTCGCGGGCGATCAGGCGACCTATCATCGACCGCTGGATGCGCCGCTGACCGCCGACACCGAGGGCTGGGCGCGTGGCGTCTCCGGCTGGGTCCGCACGGCGACCTCGGCGGCAACGGTCGGGCGCGACGCCGCGGTCGCGGTCCAGGCCGCGCGCACCGCGCCGGGGCAAATCGCGACCTTGATCCTGCCGGCCGACACCGCTTGGAACGACGGCGGCGTGGTGGCCGAGGCGCTGCCTGTTCCCCAGCGTCCCCGCGCCGACCCGCACCAGATACGGCTGGTGGCGGACGTGCTGCGCCGGGGCGAGCGGACGCTCCTGCTGCTGGGGGACGGGGCGTTGACGGAGCCCGCATTGGCACTGGCTCACCGGATCGGCGCACACAACGGCGCCTCCATAATGTCGATGGGATCGAACGGGCGGATGGCGAGGGGGCAAGGGCGCCTCTCGATCAACCGCATCCCCTACCCGGTCGATCAGGCGGTCAAGGCGCTGGCGGGGTTCCGCCATGTCGTCCTGGTCTCCTGCCGCAAGCCGGTCATCTTTTTCGCCTATCCCAACAAGCCGGGCAGCCCGGTTCCCGACGATGCCGACGTCCATATCCTCGCCCGGCCCGAGCAGGACCCGATGGACGCATTGGGCCACCTTGCCGAGGAACTGGGCGCGCCTGCCGCCTCGATCCCCGACGCCGGCCCTCGGCCCGGTCCAGCGCGGGGCGCGCTGACCCCAGAGAGCTTCGCGCAAACCCTCGCCGCGTTGCTGCCCGAGGATGCGATCATCGCCGACGAGGCGATTACCTTCGGGCGTGGCTTCTTTCCCGCGACCTTCGCCGCCGCGCCGCATGATTGGCTTCAGGTGACGGGCGGGGCGATCGGCGGCGGGATGCCGCTCGCCACCGGCGCGGCGGTCGGCGCGCCGGGGCGGCGGGTGGTGAACCTTCAGGCCGACGGCTCCGCGATGTACACGATCCAGGCCCTGTGGACCCAGGCGCGGGAGAAGCTGGACGTCACCACCATCATCTTCTCCAACCGCAAGTACCAGATCCTGATCGGCGAGCTGGCCAATGTCGGCGCCAACCCGGGGCGCACCGCGATGGACATGCTGGACCTCGGCAGCCCCGATCTCGACTTCACGGGGCTGGCGCGGAGCATGGGCGTCGAGGCCGCGCGGGCGGAAAACTGCGAGCAGTTCGCCGATCTGTTCGCCCAGTCGACGCGGGCGAAGGGACCGTTCTTGATCGAACTGCCGACGTAGAATCCCTTCTAGCTGACCACCTCCGCCGCGCGCAGCGCGGCGATCCGCTCGGGCGCGTACCCCGCCTCCGCCAGCACCATGTCGGTGTGCTCTCCGGCCGCCGGCGGCTGCATCCGGATCCCTGGCGTCTCGTCGTCGATCGCGAGCGCCAGCGGCGGCAGGTTCGCCATCACCCCGTTGGGCATCCGCACCGAGAGCGCGCGCGCGAGCATCTGCGGATCGTCGAATAGGTCCGATGGCGTGTTGACCGGGGAGAACGGGATGCCGGCCGCGTCCATCCGAGCGGCGAGCGTCGTTTGGTCGTGCGCGCCCGCCACTTCCGCCACGTACTCGCGCAACGCAGGCCGGTTTTGGACCCGGAGCGCGTTGGTGGTGAAACGCGGATCGGCGAACAGGTCCGGGCGGGCGAAGCACTCGCAGAAGGCCCGCCAGTGATTGTCCGACGTGATGCCGATGAACAGCTTGCCGCCCTCGGCGGTGTCGAATGTCTCGTAGATGCCCCAGGCGCTCTCGCGCGCCGGCATGGGCGGGACGGGTTTGCCGCTCGCCGCCTCTCCGGCCATGTGCTGACCGACCAGGAAGGCCGAGGATTCAAACAGCGTGCCGGTGACCTTGCGGCCACGCCCGTCATGGTCGCGGGCCCGCAGCGCCGCCAGAATTGCCACGTCGCCCATGACCCCGCCCATGATGTCGATGACCGAGGCGCCCGCCCGCAGGGGCCGGCCGGGCGGGCCGGTCATGTAGGCGAGGCCCGTCATGTACTGCACGATTTCGTCGAGCGCCGGGCGATGCTCGTAGGGGCCGGGCAGGAAGCCCTTCAGCGCGCAGTAGATCAGCCGCGGGTTCGCAACGCGCGCCTGCTCCCAGCCCAGGTTGAGACGCTCCATCGTGCCGGGCCCATAGTTCTCGATCAGCACATCGGCACGCGCCAGCAGGTCGCGGGCCACCGCGACGCCCTCGGGGCGCTTGAGGTCGATGCAGATGCACCGTTTGTTGCGATTGAAATAGCCGAAGAATCCCGTCGCGAAGCCGTGCAGCCGGCGCGTGTGGTCGCCGTCGGGCGCCGGCTCGACGCGAATCACGTCGGCGCCCAGATCGGCCAGCACGACACCGCAGGTGGGCCCCATGACCGTGTGGGTGAACTCCAGGACCGTAATGCCTTCCAACGGCAAGTTCATCCCGCTCTCCCATTTCGGCGGCCGATCCATAGGCTGGCGGCGATGCACCGGCAATCGCGGTCGACGGTCACGGCTTCTTTACTGTGTGATAAAGCGCGCCCGACCCTCGGTTCTTGTATGCCCCACAGTCTCGTGGAGAAACGATGACCGACCACGTCCTAGACGAGGCTCAGGGCGTTCCGCTTGGCCGGTTGGTAGAGCAGACCGACTGGGACGCCTCCCCGCTCGGGCACCCCGACAGTTGGCCGGAGGGGCTGCGGACGCTGTTCGCGACCTGTTTGGAGTGCCGCTTCGCATTTTGCATGTGGTGGGGGCCGGAACTTGGATTTCTCTATAACGATGCCTACGCGCCGATGCTGGGCGCCAAGCATCCCGCGCTCGGCCGCGTGGGGGCGGAGGTCTGGATCGAGATCTGGGACGTCGTCGGCCCGATGCTGCACGGCGTCATGCGGAGCGGCGAGGCGACCCATAGCGACGATCTGCTGCTCGTCATGCGCCGGCACGGCTACGTCGAGGAGGCGTATTTCACCTTCTCCTACAGCCCGATCCGTGATGCGTCCGGCACGATCGTCGGCATCTTCACGCCGGTCGTGGAGACGACCGCGCGCGTCGTCGGCGAGCGCCGGCTTCGCACCCTCCGTGACCTCGCGGCGCGCTGCCTCGATGCGGCGTCGGCCGAGGAGGCGTGCCGGCTGGCGACCGCCGTGCTCGCCGAGAACCCGCACGACGTGCCCTTCGCTCTTCTCTATCGCATCGGGGGGGACGGCGATCAGGCAAGCCTGGCCGGGAGCGCCGGTGTGGAGGCGGTTCATGCGATGGCGCCGCGTACGATCGCGCTCGATGATCCCCGCGCCGCCTGGACGCTGACGCGAAGCCATCAGTCGCGGATCGTCGAGGATCTCGGACAGCGTTTCGTCGACATCCCGACCGGCGCATGGCCCGATCCGCCGGCGCGAGCGCTGATCCTGCCAATCGGCCTACACGGGAACGGTGGACCGGCTGCGATCCTGATTGTCGGAATCAACCCGCGGCGAGAACTCGACGAGGAGCATCGAGGCTTCCACACCCTGCTCGGGGGGCAGATCGCGACAGTACTCGCCCGCGTATTCGCCTACGAGGAGGAGCGCCGCCGAGCCGAGAAGCTGGCTGAGATCGACCGCGCCAAGACCGCGTTCTTCTCCAACATCAGCCACGAATTCCGCACTCCGCTCACCTTGATCCTCGGCCCGCTCGAGGAGGCGCTGTCGCGCGCCACGCCGGAAGACCACGCCTTGCTGGAGGTCGCGCACCGCAACGGCCTGCGGCTGCTGCGGCTGGTCAACGCGCTGCTCGATTTCTCGCGTGTCGAGGCCGGTCGCGCCCAGGCCGGCTACGAGCCGCAAGACCTGGCGGCGCTGACCGCCGATCTGGCCGGTAATTTCCGCGCCGCCTGCGAGCGTGCCGGCGTGGCGCTCGACGTCGATTGCCCGCCAATGGCGCGGCCGGTGTTCGTCGATCGCGACATGTGGGAGATGATCGTCCTCAACCTCGTCTCGAACGCCTTCAAATTCACCTTCCGGGGACGGATCACGGTCGGGCTGCGCGATGCCGGGGATGCGGCGGAGCTGACCGTGCGCGACACCGGCATTGGCATCGCCGAGGCGGAGCTGCCGCGCCTGTTCGAGCGGTTTCACCGCGTTGAGGACGCGCGCGGCCGAACGATGGAAGGTAGCGGCATTGGCCTCGCGCTGGTCCAGGAACTGGTGAAGCTGCACGGCGGCACGATCGGCGTCGAAAGCGCGCCCGGACGCGGCAGCGCGCTCACCGTACGCGTCCCGTTCGGCACCGCCCATCTTCCCGCCGATCGCATCGGTGCCGCCCGCCCCGCTTCAAGCGCGGGAACCGCGCAGGCCTTTGCCGCGGAAGCGCTGCGCTGGCTGCCGGGCGCCGAGCCGAGGGGCGCGGATTCGATGGACGCGCCGCCGCGCCCGCGTATCCTGCTCGCCGACGACAATGCCGACATGCGAGACTATGTCCGCCGGCTGCTGGGGGCGCAGTACGACGTCGAGGCGGTGTCCGACGGACAGGCGGCGCTGGAGGCCGCGGCGCGGGACCCGCCCGACCTCGTGCTCACCGACGTGATGATGCCGCGCCTCGACGGCATCGGATTGCTGCGCGCACTGCGGGACGGGCCGCCCACGCGGGACCTGCCGATCATCCTGCTGTCGGCCCGCGCCGGAGAGGAGGCTCGGATCGAGGGGTTGGACGCCGGCGCGGACGATTATTTGGCGAAGCCTTTCGCGGCGCGCGAATTGCTGGCCCGTGTCCGCGCGAACCTCGATCTGGCGCGCGCCCGACGGGAGGCGAGCGCTACCTCCACGGTCTGGCGCGACCGTTACGAGGCCGCCGCGCGGGCCTCGGGCGACCTATTGTTCGACTGGAATGCGGAGACTGGAGAGCTGCTGTTCGGTAGCGAGTTGGAGCGGGTGACCGGCTACACCCATGCCGAACTCGCGGGCGGGATTCGGGCGTGGCTGGCGATCGTCCATCCCGAGGACAGAACGCGGGTGAACCGGGAGCTGGTCCGCCTGCGCACCACCAACGGCTCCGGCCATGCGTCCTACCGCGTCATCCGCAAGGATGGCCGCGTGGTGGAGCTGGAGGCGCGAGGGCACTTCGTGCGCGATCCGTCGAACGGGGGGCGCCGGATGGTCGGATTCGCTCGCGACGTGACCGATCGCAATCGCGCGGAAATGCATCAGGCCATGCTGATCGACGAGCTGAACCACCGGGTAAAGAACACGCTCGCCGCCGTGCAATCGATCGCCCATCAAACGCTGCGCGGATCGGGCTCCTTGGGCGACGTCGGTGAACGATTCACCGGCCGGCTGATGAGCCTGTCGCAGACCCACAGCCTGCTGACCGATTCGCGCTGGCGCGGTGCCGACCTACGCGGCCTTGTGCTGGCGGAGCTATCGCCCTACCGCGGCGACGAAGCGGCGCCACGGGTCACGCTGCGTGGCGAAGCGGTTCATCTCGGCCCGAAGACCGCGCTCGCGCTGGGGATGGCATTGCATGAACTGGCCATCAACGCCGCCAAGCACGGCGCCTTGTCGTGCCAATCCGGCAGTGTCGTGGTGAGTTGGCAAACGGCGAAGGGCGAGGACGGCGTGCCGCGGCTCCTTCTGTCGTGGACGGAAATGGACGGCCCGCCGGTTACCCCTCCCGCGCGGCGCGGCTTTGGCTCGCGGCTACTGGAGCGCGGTTTGGCGATGGAGCTGAATGGCGGCGCCCGCCTCCACTTCGACCCAGCGGGGCTACGCTGCGAGATCGAGTTTCCGATGCGTGGTGAGGAGGTGTCTCCATGACGGGCGATCGGGCGACCGGCGACGTCCGCTCCAGCACGTCGCCGCATCGGCAACACGCGATGCGGCCCCGCTTGGGCGGCGGTGGCATCGTCTGGATGGTGGCGCATTGCGGGCAGGCGATGACGTAGGGGACACTTGCGTTCCTTTGGCGAGAGAAAGCCCTCGCTCGGCGACGGGTTGCCTCCGTCGCTTCGATGCCGGCAAATGTGCGCGGATGCGGGAAAGACGCGGATGGGCCAGGTTGAGGGCAAGGCCACAATCGCCACCGACGGCGCCCCATGACAGGCGATCGGGCGACCGGCGAGCATGGCGCTGCGTTGGCCGGGCTGCGAGTTCTCGTGCTGGAGGACGAGATGCTCGTGGCGCTGCTGGTCGAGGACATGCTCGCCGAGTTGGGCTGCATCGTCGTCGGCCCGGCGGCTTCGGTCACCGAAGCTCTCGCGCTCTTGGCCGCCGGCCCGGTCGACACAGCGTTGCTGGACGTCAATCTCAGCCACGGCGGGACCGGCTATGCTGTCGCCGACGCGCTTGCCGCGCGCGCTATCCCCTTCGCCTTCGTGACCGGTTACGGCCGGGTCTCGCTGCGCGCGCCGCACCGCGAGGGTCCCATCCTCCAGAAGCCGTTCAGGATGGAAGCGTTGTCCCGCGTGCTCCTCACGCTCGCGGCGGTGGCGGGGCGGTAACCGCGCGTCCAGATGCGCGTCAGAGCACCCTGCGCCCGGCAATCAAACCCATTACCAAGCAGACGACGAAGATCACCAGGAAGATGAAGAACAGGACCTTGGCGATCCCGGCGGCGGCCGAGGCGAGTCCGCCAAAGCCGAATATCGCCGCGATAATGGC
>JBAWFF010000212.1:0-13946 GCA_049591635.1 Acetobacteraceae bacterium | reverse complement strand
GTCTCGCCGCGGGCGATGCGGGGCAGGTACTCGCGCTTCTGCGCCTCGGTTCCGGCGGCCAGGATCGCTTCCGCGCCGAGCGCGATGGAGGCGACGAACGGCACCGGCGCGACCGCCCGGCCCAGCTCCTCCGCCAGAACGCAGAGCGCCTCGTACCCCAATCCGCCGCCCTCGTACTCTTCGGGAATCGCGGCGCCGAGCCAGCCCATCGCGGCCATCTCCTGCCACAATGCGCGAAGATACGGGGCTTCGCCTTCCAGAACCGTGCGTACCTGCTTGGTCGTGCATTTCTCGGCGAGGAACCGCCTGGCCTGATCGCGCAGCAGCTTGCTGTCGTCGCTGAAATCGAAATTCATCGGCCCCTCCGCTTGGCGCGATCCTAGGGGCGACCGATACTCGGCGGCAAATTGGAGGACTCCAGGGCACGCTATGTATATCGGGGATCACGCACGCGAACGGCCCAACCACCCGGCGGTGGTCGACGCCGCGACCGGTGAGACGCTGACGTATCGTGAGCTCGACGATCGCTCCAACCGTCTCGCCCAACTGTTGCACGCGGAAGGGCTGCGACGCGGCGACACGGTCGCGCTGTTCATGGAGAACAATATCCGCTTTCTCGAGGTCGCCTGGGCGGCGTTGCGCTCCGGCCTCTATCTCACGGCGGTCAACCGCTATCTCACCGCCGACGAGGCCGCCTACATCATCAACGACTGCGACGCGCGCGTGCTGGTCTCTTCGGCCGCAAAGGCGGAGACCGCCGCCGAGCTGCCATCCCGTCTCCGCACTTGCCGCCGGTTCCTCATGACCGACGGGGCGATCCCGGGATGGGAGCCGTACGAGAACGCCATCGCCACCTTTCCGCCGGAGCCGCTCGTTGGGGAACGCGCCGGCGAGCTGATGCTCTACAGTTCCGGCACGACCGGTCGCCCCAAGGGCGTGCAACGCCGGCTGCGCGACGTGCCGCCTGGCGACGACACGCTCTACGCCGAGATGGTCCAGGACTACGGCTTCGGTCCGGACACGATCTATCTCTCGCCGGCACCGATGTATCACGCGGCATCGCTCGCCTTCTCGATGGTGGTGCAGCGTTGCGGTGGAACCGTCCTGATGATGCCACGCTTCGACGCCGCCGAGGCGCTGGCGCTGATCGAGCGCTATCGCGCGACGCATGGACAGTTCGTGCCGACGATGTTCGTGCGGATGCTCAAGCTCGACGCGGCGGAGCGGACGGCGGATTTGTCGAGCCTGCGCCGCGCCATCCACGCCGCCGCTCCCTGCCCGGTCGAGGTGAAACGGGCGATGATCGACTGGTGGGGGCCGATCATCGACGAATACTACGGCGGCACGGAATCGAACGGCAGGACCGTGATCTCCTGCGCCGAATGGCTTGAACGTCCGGGCTCGGTCGGGCGCGCCCGGGTAGGCATCCTCCATATCTGCGCCGAAGACGGTGCCGAGCTTCCCGCCGGGGAGGACGGGCTCGTCTATTTCGAGCGCGATGTGATGCCGTTCGCCTACCACAAGGACCCGGAGCGCACGCGCGCCGCGCAGCATCCCGTGCATCCCAACTGGAGCGCGCTGGGCGACATCGGCCACGTCGATGAGGCCGGCTATCTGTTCCTGACCGACCGCAAGGCGTTCATGATCATCTCGGGCGGCGTGAACATCTACCCGCGCGAGATCGAGGACGTCCTCATCGGCCATCCCAAGGTGCGCGATGTCGCGGTGTTCGGGATTCCGGACGCGGAGATGGGCGAGCGGGTCGCCGCGGTCATCGAGCCGGCCGGAGAGCCGAGCCCGGCGCTCGCCGCTGAACTGTCGGCCTATGCCGCCCAGCACCTCGCGCGCTACAAGCTGCCGAAGACGATCGACTTCACCGACGCCCTGCCCCGCCTGCCAACTGGCAAGCTCTACAAGAAGGCGCTGCGCGACGAGTATCTGGCGCGCGCCGTGGCGCCCACATGACACGCCTCGTTGCTCCGGACATCGAGCATCTCGGCGGCTACGTGGCGGCGCTGGACGCCGGCTGGTCTCCCAACACGACCCGCGACGTCACCCAGGAGGAACTCGCCGCCCTCCGCGACGATGCGCCCGGGCACCTTCGCGTGCTGCGCGGCGAGGCCTCCGGCGTGATCGGCTTGCCGGACGGGCGAGAGGTTCCCCGCTTGCCCGGCTTCGTCCGTTGGATCTGGGACGACGCGTTCTGCGCGCGATCAACCTGCGCCATCAGCCGGGGACCGAGGAACTGCCGGCGCACGTCTCCGGCCATGTCGGCTACGCGATCGTGCCGTGGAAACGCCGCCAAGGCCACGCGACACGCGCGCTGTCACTGCTGCTGCCTGTCGCCCACGCGCTCGGCCTGGCCCGGGTGCTGATCACCTGCGACCAAGACAACCCCGCCTCCCGCAGGGTGATCGAGGCGAACGGCGGCGTCCCGGCCGGCACCGAACCGCACCCCGATAGGCCGGGGATCGCGAAGCTGCGCTTCTGGGTTGTTACTGGTTGACGCCGGTCCCACCTGCGCACCAGGATGTGCACAATTGAGTACAAGAGGCTCACCTCGATGTCGGACAGCACCACGCTGACGGTCCGCTTGCCAAACCGGACGAAAGATCAGCTCGCGGATCTCGCCAATCGCACACGCCGCACGCGCAGCTTCCTCGCCGCCGAGGCGGTCGCGGAATATGTCGCTCGCGAGCTGGCTGTTGTCGAAGCGATCGAACGCGGGCGCGCGGATGTGCGGGCCGGCCGCGCGACGCAGCACGCCGAAGTCATGCGCGAGGCACGTGCCGTCATCCGGGCCGCCGCAAAGCGGTGAGACGACGTGTCGTCTGGGCAACGACGGCGCACGACGACTTTCTGAATATCATCGGCTTCATCGCACAGGAGAACCCCGATGCGGCCGGCCGTGTGGCCGATCGGATCGACCAGGCCGTGGCAGCGCTTGGAGATTTTGCAGCCGGCCGCGCCGGCCGGGTCACCGGCACATACGAAAAAGTGGTGCGCGGCCTCCCCTACATCCTCGCATACGAGATCGTCCGTCAGCCGGGCGCCCACGAGGTTGTCGCGATACTGCACGTGGTTCATGGTGCGCGCGACTGGCCGCCCGGACAGTGGCCGAAAACCGAGCGCCCACAGGAGGCCCCATGAACGCCCATGCCCGCAGCGAACGCGAACTCTCCCTCGTCGAGACCGCTCGCCGGGTACTGCCCGCCGGGAGCTTCGGCAATGTGCCGCTCGAGATCATCGTCGCCGAGGGGCGGGCGGGGCGCGTCTGGGACGTCAGCGGCAACGAATACGTCGACCTGCTGCTCGGCTCCGGCCCGATGTTCGTCGGCCACGCCCATCCCGAGGTTCTGGAGGCGGTGCGCGAGCAGGTGGGGCGCGGGACCACGTTCTTCGCCAACAGCGAGCCCGGCATCCGCCTCGCCGCCGCGATCGTCGACGCCGTGCCCTGCGCCGACCAAGTGCGCTTCGTCAGCTCCGGCACCGAGGCCGATGCCTACGCGATGCGCCTCGTGCGCGCGTTCCGGGGCCGCGAGAAGATCCTGAAGTTCGAGGGCGGCTATCACGGCATGAGCGACTACAGCCTGATGTCACTCGCCCCGAAACGCCCCGGCAACTTCCCGCGCGCGATCCCCGATAGCCCCGGCATCCCGCGCAGCGTCGCCGAGGAGATGCTGATCGCCCCGTTCAACGACGCCGCGGCGGCGGTCGCGCTGATCGAGGCGCACAAGGACGAATTGGCCGGCGTGATCGTCGAGCCGTTCCAGCGCTTGATCGCGCCCAAGCCCGGCTTCCTGGCCGCGCTGCGCAAGGCAACGCAAGCGCACGGTATCCCGCTTATCTTCGATGAGGTCGTGACGGGGTTCCGCTTCGCCTATGGCGGCGCACAGGAATATTTCGGCGTCACCCCGGACGTCTGCACGCTGGGCAAGGTGATCGGCGGCGGCTTCCCTCTCGCCGCCATCGCCGGGCGCGCCGACATCATGGCGCTGTTCGACAAGGGCGCGGTCGGCGAGGACCGCTTCCTCACCCAGATCGGCACGCTGTCGGGCAATCCCGTGGCCGCGACCGCCGGGCTGAAATGCCTGGAGATCCTGCGGCGCCCGGGCGCCTACGAGCAGGTCTTCGCGACCGGGGGCGCGATGATGGAGGGGCTTTCGGGGATGCTCCGCGAGGCCGGCGTCGGCGGACAGGTGATCGGCTGCCCGGTCATGTTCGACGTGATCTTCGCCACCGGCGAGGTCTCCGACTATCGCGCCACGCTGCGCGCGGACGCGGCGATGGCGCGACGGTTCAACGACGCGGTGCGCGCCCACGGCGTGCTCAAAAGCGACGGCAAGTGCTATGTCGGGCTGTGCCACACGCAAGCGGACGTGGCCGACGTGCTCCACGCGTTCCGCGCCGGCGTGGGGGCGGTCGGATAAAGCCCCCCGGCCGATGGTGGCCCCTGGCGGTCACGCGCGCCGCCGCGTAAAAGCCGGGGATCGGGCCTCGACTGAGCAAGCTTTAAGGAATCGAGGCTGGACGCCGACACTTCAACACACGGATACTTGACCCGCCACGTCACGAGATCAGGCGCGTCGATTCGCGCGATAGGATGAGTGCATGGATCGCTTTCCACGGCGTCTGCGTAACGGCCTGCTTCTCGGCACCGTCTTCCTGACGGGGGTCGCCGCGGTCCCGGCGGTGAGCGTCCTCGGCCGCCATTTCGGGACCGAAGCGGCGTACGCGCAGGGCGCCGAGCGCTCCGACACCTACAAATGGCTCACCTTGTTCGGCGACGTGTTCGAGCGTGTGCGGGCCGACTACGTGGACAAGATCGGCGACAAGGAGTTGGTCGAGAACGCGCTCAACGGGATGCTGAGCGGCCTCGATCCGCATTCGGCCTACATGAACGCCCGGCAGTTCCGCGACATGGAGGTGCAGACCCGCGGTCAATTCGGCGGCCTCGGGCTGGAGGTCTCCGCCGACAAGGACGGGCTGGTGAAGGTGGTCAGCCCGATCGACGACACGCCCGCCGCGCGTGCCGGCATCAAGGCCGGCGACCTGATCGTGCAGATCGACGGCAAATCGATCGAGGGCATGACGCTCGCCGACACCGTCGACAAGATGCGCGGGGCGCCAAACACCAAGATCGAGTTGACCTTGAAGCGGGAGGGCGTCGATGCCCCCGTCAACGTCTCGCTGATCCGCGAGATCATCCAGATCCACGTCGTGAAAAGCCGGATGGAGCCAAACGACATCGCCTATATCCGCCTCGCCCAGTTCACCGAGGAGGCTGATTCCGGCATCCGCAAGGCCATCACCCAACTCAAGCAGAAGAACGGCGGCAAGCTGCGCGGCGTCATCCTCGACCTCCGCAACGACCCCGGTGGCTTGCTCGACCAGGCGGTCGCGGTGGCCGGCGACTTCATCGCCCAAGGCGAGATCGTCTCCACCCGCGCGCGCCATTCCAACGAGGACCAGAGCTGGCACGCCAAGGGCGACGACATCACCGGCGGCGTCCCATTGGTCGTGCTGATCAACAACGGCTCGGCGTCGTCGAGCGAGATCGTCGCCGGGGCGCTGCAGGATCATCACCGCGCGGTCCTGCTGGGCACCCGCAGCTTCGGCAAGGGCTCCGTCCAGACAGTGATCCCACTGCCCGGGGGCGGGGCCATGCGGCTGACCACGGCGCGCTACTACACGCCGTCCGGCCGCTCCATCCAGGGCCTCGGTATCACGCCCGATATCAAGGTCGCGGAAACCCATGATGCGGTGGAGCATTTCGGGCCCGAGCATGAGGCGAACCTGAACCACACCATCACCAACGAGTACGGCACCGGCCAGAAGGCGATCGCCCCGCGCACCGACCTGCCGCCAATCGCCGCCGCGATCCCCGACAAGCCGCCGGCCAACTTCCCCAAATTCGATCCGGCCAAGCCTGATCAGACCGACTTCCAGCTCCAGCAGGCGCTGGTCGTGATGGGTGCGATGGCGGATCAGAAGCGGTCGGCGCTGAAAGAGTAGGGAATTGGTTGACCGGCGTCGGCATGGCCGGGCCGGCCGGCCGTGACGAGCGCAGATAGAGCCGCCGCCTGAGTACCCTGCTCCCCAACGCTTGGCCGCCGAGTCCGCGCCCCGTGGTCGCCGGATTGGCGACATGGCGCGCGCTCGGCGTCTTCTGGATCGCCGTCCTCGCCTGCCTCGTCTGCCTCGGCATCACGTTGCAGGTGCTCGGGCCACCCGCCGTGCACAGGGCATCGACCGCCGCCCCCCGATCGATCGCGGCTCCGGACGCCGCACTCCTGGAACCGGTTGCTGGCGATCCCACCCATTTCCTCCCGCGCATCGCCGCCGACGGCCGCACGCCAATGGCGGTGTACGCGGCCCCCTTCGCCGGCGGGAAGGGGCCTCGGATCGGCCTGATCGTCGCCGGTATCGGCCTCGATCACGCGGCCAGCGAGGCCGCCGTGAAGGACCTGCCCGCGGGCGTCACCCTCGCCGTCTCGCCTTACGCGCACGGGCTTGACAGGCTCCTCGCGGCCGCCCGCGAGCGTGGGGACGAAACGTTGGTGTCGATCCCGATGGAGCCCGCTTCCCGCCTGGACGATCCCGGTGACCGCGCGCTGATGACCGCGCTGCCGGCCGAGGAAAACACCCGCCGGTTGGACTGGGCGTTGTCCCGCATTTCCGGCTATGTCGGTGCGACCGGCGCGCTGGGCCGCCTGCGCGGGGAGCGGTTCGCCGCCCAGCCCGACCTGATCGACCCGAATCTCCAGGCCATCGCGGCGCGCGGGCTGCTCTACGTCGATCCCCGTCCCGGGACCGCGCCGCTTCCCGGCGTCCCGGGCCGCGGCGTCGATGTCGTGGTGGACGATACCGCGCCGGCCGCGACGATCGACGCGCAACTGGCCGATCTGGTGCGGATCGCCCGCGCGAACGGCAGCGCGCTCGGGCTGGTCGGGGCGGTGCGCCCCACGATCATGGCGCGTCTCGTTGCCTGGAGCGGCCAGCTTGCCGCGCAAGGGCTCGTGCTCGCCCCGGTCAGCGCTCTGTCCAAGAACCCGAAATGACCGAGCCCCTGCCCTACCGCCCCAATGTCGGCGCCGTGCTGTTCAATCCCGTCGGCCTAGTGTTCGTCGCCCGCCGGGCCGATCTGCCGAACGCGGAGGGCGCGCCGGGCGGCTGGCAGCTTCCGCAAGGCGGGATCGACACCGACGAAGACCCGCGCACCGCCGTGCTGCGCGAACTCGCCGAGGAAATCGGGACCGATCGGGCCGAGATCATCGGCGAGCATCCCGACTGGCTCACCTACGACCTGCCGCCCTCGCTGCTCGGCGTCGCGCTTGGCGGGCGGTTTCGTGGCCAGCACCAACGCTGGTTCGCGCTCCGCTTCACCGGCTCGGATCGCGACATCAGGCTGGACGCCGACCCGCACCCGGAGTTCGATGCCTGGCGCTGGGCGGCCCTGTCGGAGCTTCCAGGCCTCGCCGTGGACTTCAAACGGTCGATCTATGAGGCGCTGGTCCGATCGTTCGCCAGCTTCGCGGCGCCAGGTTCGTAAGGGGAGCCCATCATGCACTGGACCGATCGCCGCGAGCGCTATCGCGCCGTCCTCGCCGGGGACGCCTGCGTCCATCCGGGCTCGGTGTTCGATGCGATCTCGGTGCGCATCGCCGAGGACCTCGGCTTCGAGGTCGGGATGTTCGCCGGCTCCATCGCTTCGCATACGGTGCTCGGCGCGCCCGACCTCATCGTGCTGACGCTGACCGAGTTCGCCCAGCAGGCCTACCGCATCAACCGCGCCGGCAAGCTGCCGCTGATGGTCGATGCCGACCACGGCTACGGCAACGCGCTCAACGTCATGCGGACCGTCCAGGAGTTGGAGACCGCCGGCGTGGCCGCGCTCACCATCGAGGACACGGTGCTTCCCCGCCCCTTCGGGAAGGCGAAGCCCACCCTGATCTCTCTCGAGGAGGGCGTCGGCAAGATGCGCGCCGCTATCGGCGCGCGCAAAGACCCCGCGCTGTGCGTCATCGGCCGCACCAGCGCCCCGGCGATCACCGGCATCGAGGACGCCATCGCGCGTGCCCGCGCCTATGAGCAGGCCGGCGTCGATGCCCTGTTCATCGCCGGCGGCCTGACCCGCGCGCAGCTCGACGCGCTCTCGGCGTCGGTGCGCCTGCCGCTGCTGCTCGGCGGTGTGCCGGCGGACCTGCTCGACAAGGAGTACCTCGCCAGCCGGCGCGTACGGATCGCACTGCAAGGGCACCAGCCGTTCGCGGCCGCCGTGCAGGCCGTGTACGCGACACTCAAGGCGCTGCGCGAGGGCACGCAGCCCGGCAAGCTGGAGGGCGTAGCGCCGCCCGCCTTGATGAAGCGCGTGCTGCGGGAAGCGGCGTATGATGCCTGGACCGGGGAGTTCCTCGGCGGCTGAGGAGGGGGTCATGCGGGTCATCCAAGGCGAACGGACGCTCGGCGCGCGTGTCGAGGACATCGACCTCGCCCAACCGCTAGAAGAGGCCGATTTCCGTGCGATCCTGCGCGCGCTCGGCCGCCACGGCGTGCTGTGCTTTCCCGGCCAGACCTGCGACGTCGCCGCGTTCATGGCCTTCGGAAGCTGGTTCGGCACGCTGGAGGTCAACGTCGCGAACACGCATCACGCGCCCGATCATCCGGAGGTGATGATCCTGTCCAACATGCGCGACCCCGAGGGCCACGCGCTGGGCCTGTCGGATGCCGGCCAAGGCTGGCACACCGACATGTCGTACTCGCGCGACATCGCGCTCGCCAATATCCTGCACGCGCGGCGCGTCCCCCGGCGCAACGGCAAGCCGCTCGGCCAGACCCAATTTCGCGACATGCACGCGGCCTATGACGATCTTCCCGATAGCCTGAAGCACCGACTGGAGGGGCGCACGGCCACGCACGACTTCATCAAGTTCTGGGACATGATGCGGGCTCGCCCCGGCTCGGCCCGCCCGCCTTTGACCGAGGCGCAGCGCGCCAAGCGCCCGCCGGTCAAGCAGCCGCTGTTTCGCCGCCACCCGATCACCGGCCGCACCGTGCTCTACGCCAATCCCGGCTACACGATGCGTATCGACGGAATGGAGGAGACCGAGAGCGGCGAGGTTCTCGACTTCCTGTTCCGCCACCAGGAACGGGCGGAATATCTTCATGCGCACCATTGGACGGAAGGCGACGTGCTGATGTGGGACAATATCGGAACCGTCCATAACGCGGTCGCCGACTACCTCGCCGACGAGCCACGCTACATGCGCCGGATGCAGGTCATGGCGACCCGCGACTACGCCTCGTTGGCGGCCTGAGATGGCGGCCCCGATCGGTTCCGCCTTCGCCGGACGCCGCGTCGCCATCTCGGGCGGGGCCGGCGGGATCGGACGCGCCAGCGCGCGGGCCTTCCTCGATGCCGGCGCGCATGTGCTGCTCATCGACCCCGACGCGAAAGGTCTCGACGCCGCGCGCGAGGCGCTGGGCACGGCGCGGCTGGCGACCTGGCATTCCGACATCGCCACGCCCGCGGCGTGCGCCGAGGCGCTGGATAAGGCCGGCGGGACGATCGACGCGCTCGTCCATCTCGCCGGCGTGTTCGAGCGCGACGCGATGGACCCCGACGCCCACGGCGTCTGGGACCGCGCGATCGCTGCCAACTTGACCAACGCCTACGACATGGCGATCGCCTTCGCGGCGCGCGCCGAACGCTCCGGGGCAGCGCGTATCGTGCTGACCAGCTCCGTCGCCTATCACCGGGGAAGTATCGAATATCCCGGTTACGCGGCGGCGAAGGGCGGCATCGTCAGCCTCACCCGCTCCTTGTCGCGCCGGTTCGCACCGGGAATCCTGGTGAACGCGATCGCGCCGGGGCTTATCGACACCCCGATGGCGGCCGAGGTGATCGCGAAAGACGGCGAGCAGAGGCGCCGGCAGATCCCCCTCGGGCGGGTCGGCCGGCCCGAGGAGGTTGCCGGCGTGATCCTGTTCCTATGCGGAGCCGGCAGTTCCTACGTCACCGGGCAGACCATCACGGTCGACGGCGGCCTGACGAACACGTAGCCGCCGCGCCGCATCGACCATGTTCGCGAGCGCCGGCCTGACTTCCTCCCATTTGCGGGTCTTCAGGCCGCAATCCGGATTGACCCAGATCTGCCAGTCCGCGAGCCGTCCCCGGGCGAGGCCGAGTAGCTCGGCCATCTCATCGGTGTCCGGCACGCGCGGGCTGTGGATGTCCCACACGCCGGGGCCGATCTCGGCGGGATAGGCGGCCCCGCTTCCCGGCGCGAAGGCGTCGAGCAGTTCCATGCGGCTCCGCGTGGTCTCGATCGAGATCGCATCGGCGTCCATCGCCGCGATCGCCGCCATGATGTCGTTGAACTCGGCGTAGCACATGTGGGTATGGATCGCGGTGTCGTCGCGCACCCCGGCGGTGGCCACGCGGAAGCACGCCACCGCCCAGCGCAGGTAGGCATCCCAATCGGCCCGGCGCAGCGGCAAGCCCTCGCGGAACGCCGGTTCGTCCACCTGGATGACCGCGATGCCCGCCGCCTCCAAGTCGGTGACCTCGTCGCGTAGCGCCAACGCGATCTGCCGGCAGACCTGCTCGCGCGGAATATCGTCGCGCACGAACGACCATTGCAGCATGGTGACCGGCCCGGTGAGCATCCCCTTCACCGGTCTATCGGTGAGCGACTGTGCATAGGCCGCCCAGCGGACCGTGATCGGCTCGGGCCGGGAGACATCGGCCCAGATGATCGGCGGGGCGACGCATCGGCTGCCGTAGCTTTGCACCCAGCCGTGCCGGGTGAAGGCGAAGCCGCGCAGCTGCTCGCCGAAATACTTGACCATGTCGTTGCGCTCGAACTCGCCGTGCACCAGCACGTCGAGCCCCAGTTCCTCCTGCCAGCGCACCGCTTCGCCGATCCAGCCCTCGATTGAACGCTCGTACTCCGCCGCGGTCATGTCGCCGCGCCCGACTGCCGCCCGCGCACGGCGAATCTCAGCCGTCTGCGGGAAGGAGCCGATGGTCGTGGTCGGGAACGCCGGCAAGGACAGCCGCGCGCGCTGGCGTTCCCGGCGTTTTGCATAGGTGCTCGTGCGCTCCTCTGTCTCCGGCGCCGCCTTTCCGACCCGCGCCGCGACGGCGGGATCGTTCACGCGCGCGCTCGTGGCGCGCGCGCGGGCGGCCCGATCGCTCGCCTCCAACTCGTCCTTGATCGCGGCCTCTCCCTCGTCGAGGCCGCGGGCCAATGCGGCGACCTCGCGCAGCTTCTGGACCGCGAAGGCGAGCAAGGGTTTCAGCTCCGCGTCGAGCCTGTCCTCGCCGTCCAAGTCCACAGGTACATGCAGCAAGCTGCATGACGGCGCGATCATGATACGCGCGGTGCCGCCCCACGCCTGCGCGACGCGGCGCGCGGTCGTCAACGCCGCGCGCAGATCGGCGCGCCAGATGTTGCGTCCATCGACGAGGCCCAGCGAGAGCCACCGCTCCGGACGCGGTGCTTCCAGCACGGTATCGAGGTCCGACGCACCGCGCGCAAGGTCGAGGTGCAGCCCAGCCACGGGCAGCCGCAGCGCGGTGCCTAGATTGTCGCCCAGTTTGCCGAAATAGCTGGCGAGCAGGATGTCCGGCGCGGGGCCATCCGCGAGTGCGCCATACGCCAGCGCGAGAGCGATCCGCGCCTTCTCGGACAGATCGAGCGCCAGCACGGGCTCATCCATCTGCACCCAGGCCACGCCCTCTTCGGCCAGCTCGCGCAGAACTTGCCGATAGATCGGCAACAGGCGGTCGAGCAGGTCGAGCGGGTCGGACCCGTCGAGCGTCTTCGACAGGAGCAGGAACGACACTGGGCCGAGCAGGACCGGGCGGGTCCGCAGCCCGACGGCCCGCGCTTCGCGATACAGGGCGAGCGGACGATTGGCGGTGAGCTGGAATTGCTGCGCGGTCGACAGCCGCGGCACCAGGTAATGGTAGTTGGTGTCAAACCATTTGGTCATCTCGAGCGCCGCGGTTCCATGCGCACCGCGCGCGAGTGCGAAGAAGGTCGAAAGCGTCACCGGGCCACCGGACCAGCCATAGCCAGGCGGGATCGCGCCAACCATGCAGGCCGTATCGAGCACATGGTCGTAGAGCGAGAAATCGCCGCTGGGCACGTGGTTGATCCGCAGGCCCTGCTGGCAGCGCCAATGCACGGCACTGAGCCGGGCGGCCTCGGCCAGTAAGGCGGCCTCGTCCAATTCCCCGGCCCAGTGCCGTTCGAGAGCCGTCTTCAGTTCGCGCCGGCGCCCGATGCGGGGAAAGCCGAGATTGGCGGCGATGGTCATGTGTCATCTCCTGCCCCAGCGCACCCCGACTGGCACATGTCTGTTCGCGACGGCGGCAGGTCTCCTGGCTCACGGGTCAAAACCGGCGGCCCTGCCTTCCCGGACGATCCTGTCCAGTGGCCCGCCCCGGAAGGGGCGGACGGACCAGCGGCTCACCGCTGACAGTTGCGGGGGCAGCCGCCGACTTGCCCCCGGACCGGATGGTCCAGCCGAGGCGCACGGCGTTCCCTTTTCACCCGCTCGCGCGGGACCGACGACACGGGAGTGTGCCTCCTGGTGTCGTCTCGGTGCAAGGGCTTCGCGCGCATCAAGCCACGTCGGTGATCGCGGTCCCGGCCAAGCGTGCGATCAGCTTGACGTAACCATCCAGCGTGTCGCGCATGTCCAGCCGCTCGGTGGCGAAGCGGCGGGCGCCTTCATGCAGGCGGCGCGACAGCGCGCCGTCCTCCAGCAAGCGCAGAACGGTGTCGGCGAGCGCCGCCGGATCGTGGAATGGCGTCAACAGCCCGGTCTCGTTCGCCACCACGAACTCCCGCACCGGCTGGGTGTCGCTGCCGACGACGGCGCAGCCCATCGCCAATGCCTCGCGTAGGGACCAGGAGGCGACGAACGGGTAGGTCAGGTAGACATGCGCGTCCGACCGCTGGAGCAGGCGGCGATACAGATCGTATTCGACGCGCCCGGGCAGGGCGACACGCCTGAGGTCGATCGCATCGCCAAGCTCCGCCAGCATCTGCTGGCGCCATGACCCCCGCGGCGGCGGCAGGCCGTAGCTGACGCGGTCGCCGCCGATCAGGACCACCTTCACGTCCTTGCGCGCCGCCAGGATCGGCGGCAGCGCGCGCATGACGATATGGAACCCGCGATAGGGCTCGAGGTCGCGCGAGACGTAGGTGACGAGCTTGTCGGCAGGCGCGATCCGCATCCCGCCGACCTCCAGCACGCTCCGCCGGACCGCTGGATCGGGTCGGCACAGATCGAGGTCCGCGCCCTCCGGCAAAAGGGTGATGCCGGCGCGCGACCAGCCGGGATAGGTGGAGAGCTGCCACGCCGTCGGCGTCTGCCCGTGTTTCTCCAACTCCAACGCCAGTAGGTTCACGGCGTTCTTGGCCCGGACCCTAGCGAACTCCTCCGGGCGCATCGGGAACTCGGGATCAAAGTTCACGTCGGCACCGTGCAGGCGGTAAAAGAACTCCAGATAGCCGAGCATCGGCGCGTTCGGCCAGACGTCGGGCAAATTCAGCAATTCGCCCCAACCATGATGGCCGAGGATGAGGTCGGGGGTGAAACCGAGCTGGCGCAGATTGCGCGCGGTGGTGGCGACGGCTTCGGCGCGCCGCATCGCGAGATCGAAGTCGCGCGCCGCCTGGTGCACCGCGTCCAACCGAGCGGGCAGCGGCGGCAAGTACGGCACCTTGCGCGCACCGGGAATCTCATTGGCGTTCGGCTCGGTGAGGAAGACGATCTCGTGCCGCCCGGACGCCACCAGATGGCGGACCAGGTGGAGGTACTGGCCGGGGAAGTTCTGGTGGACGAACAGCAGCCGCATCGCGGCGCCCTGCCCTCAGCGCCGCCGCGCCTTCTTCGGGAGCGCGGTCTTCGGGCGCCCGGCCTTCCTG
>JBAWFF010000211.1:0-6758 GCA_049591635.1 Acetobacteraceae bacterium | reverse complement strand
CCGTCAAGCTCGCCCGCGCGGCGACCGGCCGGTTCAAGACGCTCTCCTTCTGGGACGCGTTCCACGGCGCCGGCATCGGCGCCGCCGCGCTGTCGGGCGAGGCGCTGTTCCGCTCCGGTCCGGCGGCGCCGATGGTCGCGGGCGCGCAGCACGTCGCGCCCTTCGCCTGCTACCGCTGCCCCTACGGCCATCCGGTCGATGAAGACGGGCAGCCGATGCTCGACCGCTGCCGTCTCGCCTGCGCGTCGATGGTGGAGTACGTGCTCGCCCGCGAGGGCGACGTCGCCGCGATCGTCGCCGAGCCGGCGCGCGCCGTGCCGTACCTGGCGCCCCCCGGGTACTGGCAAAGCGTGCGGGAAGCCTGCACGCGGCACGGCGCCTTGCTGATCTTCGACGAGATTCCGACCGGCCTCGGCAAGACCGGGCGCATGTTCGCCTGCCAGCACGACGACGTGGCGCCGGATATCCTGGTGCTCGGCAAGGCGCTCGGCGGCGGCATCCTGCCGATCGCCGCGGTGCTCGCCCGCCCGGAACTCGACGTGGCCGGGGCCTGGGCATTCGGCCACTACACACACGAGAAGAATCCGGTCACCGCGCGCGCCGCGCTGACCACGATCGAGATCATCGAGGATGAAGGACTGGTGGAGAATGCCGCGCGCGTCGGGACGCTGGCACGCGCGCGCCTGGCGGCGATGAAGCGCGCGCTGCCCGCCATCGGCGACGTGCGCGGACGCGGCCTGCTGCTCGGCATCGAGTTGGTACGCAGCCGTGCCGACAAGCTCCCCGACAGCGATCTGGCCGAGGCCGTGCTGTACCGCGCTCTCGATCGCGGCCTGTCGTTCAAGGTGACGATGGGCAACGTCCTGACCCTGACCCCGCCGCTGACCGTCACCGAGGCGGAGATGATGCGCGCGCTCGATATCCTCGCCGAGGCGATCGCCGGGACGGATCAGCCGGCGTAGCCAGTGCGCAGGGCGTGCGCCCACTCGGCGCGCCCGTTCGCCGCCGCCCGTCGCGCCGCCTGCTCCCATTCGTAGGCCAGGGCGCGAAACTCCGCCCGCGCCACGCCGTCCTCCAACGTGAGAATGGCGTAGCGCGCATGTGGCGAGCCGGTCTCCGAGCGATGCGCGGGCGGCCCGGGATCGAGATAGGCCGGGCTGCCGACACTCCCTGGATTGACGACGACGGTTCCCGACTCGAGCCGCACCAGGCGGGGCTGATGGCTGTGACCGCAGAGCACGAGCGCCGGCGCCCCTGGTCCGAGCGCGGCCGCGATGGTCTCCCGCGCCGCGAGGCAGAGCTCGCCATTGCGCGCCACGTCGGTGAAGTAGCCCATGTCGTCGGCGGGATTGGCATGAAAGCAGCGCACGCCGTCGAACTCCTGCACGAACGGAAGCTCCGCCAGCCACCGCAACTGCGATGGCGTCAGACACTCCCGGGCGAAGCGGTCCGACGCGCCGAGCGTCTCGCCCAGACCGGCGGCGCGGTCGTGGTTGCCGCGCACCGTCCGCATCGGCACCGCCTGGAGCGCTTCCCACGTCTCCCTCGGCCAGAGCGGGCCGGAGACGCAGTCGCCCAGGTTGCAGATCACGTCGATGTCGTTGCGGCTGATATCGGCCAGGACCGCGTGGAGCGCCGGCAGGTTGCCGTGGATGTCGGCGATGGCGGCGATCCTCATCGACGGGCCGCCCGCAGCGGGATCCGCGACAGCACGCCCAACACGACCAGCGTGCTCATCGCCAGCAGGACCGTCAGCGCGGCGCCATCGAACACCGCCCCGCGATCGGACAGGCCGAAGATGCCGACCGGCAACGTCACCCAACCGGGCGGGTACACCATGACGGTCGCGCTGAGTTCCCCCATCGACAGCGCGAAGCTGAGGCTGAACGCGGCGAGCAGATAGGGCGCCAGCAGCGGCAGGGTGATGCGGCGCAGCCGATAGAACGGCCGCGCGCCGAGACTTTCCGCCACCTGCTCCAACTCCGGCGCCAGCCGCGCCAGCCCGGCCGAGACGTTGCCGTAGGTAAACGCGGAGATCAGCACGAAATGCGCGATCACGACGATCGCGATCGTGCCGTTCAGCAACAGCGGCTTCTGGCTGAACGCCACCAGCAGCCCGAGCCCGACCGACACCGAGGGCACCGCGCTCGGCACGAAGAAGACCAGGTCCAGCATCCGGCGCGGCGCGCGCCCGACGCCGCGCAACGCCAGCGCCGCCCAGCTTCCGCTCACCAGGGCCGCGAGCCCGGCGATGAACCCGGTGGCAATGCTCACGCGCAACTCGGCGCCGCTATCGCCGTGCAAGGCGGCGACGTAATGCGCCAGGGTCAGCTGGCTCGGCAGCACCCCGTTCCATTGCCCGGCGACGCTCGCCAGCGCGATCGTCGCCGCCGGCAGGCCGTAGATGACGGCGATGATCAGCGCCAGCAGCGCCCAACTGGCCGCGCGCCCGCGTTTAGACCAGACCAGCACCGCGACCCCCGAAGCGCGACAGGATCAGGCGGTACAGGGAATACAGCCCGAGCGACAGCACGATGTTCACCATCGCGATGACGCAGGCGGCCGGATAGTCGAATTCCTGGATCGCCTTGTCATAGACCAGCAGCGGCAGCGTGATCACGCCCTTGGCGCCGATGAACAGCACGATGCCGAACTCGTTGACGGTCAGCAGCAGGCACAGGCTGCCGCCGGCCAGCAGCGCCGGGATCGCCGCCGGGATGATGATGCGTCGAATGATTCGCCACGGACCGGCCCCCAGACTACTGGCGACCTCGATCTGCGCCGTGTCGATCAACGAGAACGACGCGAGCAGCGGGCGCATCACGAACGGCGTGTAGACCGTGACCTCGGCCAGGATCACGCCCCAGGCGGAATACAGGAAGTTGATCGGCGGCAGCGGCAGATGCAGGAGCTCCATCGCCGACTGGTTGAGCAGGCCGGCGGAGCCGTAGATGAACGTGAAGGCGAGCGCGACCAGGAAGGTCGGCAGGGCGATGAAGGTATCGATCAGCCGCGATACGATCCACGCGCCGGGGAACGGCACGAAGGAGAGGGTCGTCGCCAGCACGAAACCGATGAGCAGGCAGCCGGCGCTGGACGCCAGCGCGATGATGACGGTGTGCAGCAGCGCGCCGCGGAACAATGCCGTGCCGACCACTGCGGCGTAGCCCGCGAGGGACGGCGCGTGCGCCTCGCCGGTCAGCGATTCCCGCAGGATCAGCGCCAGCGGGTAGAAGAACAGGACGCACAGCACGAGCAACGGCGGCACCGCCCACAGCGGCGGGGAACGCCATTGCCGGCGCGCCGGCAAGGCGGCCGCGGCGGCTGTCATGCGCCGCCGACCTCCTCGGCGATCAGCATCGCGTCCTCGGCGGCGAATCGGACGGTGCACCAGCTTCCCGGCTCGGGAGGCGCGCGCAGCGGCGTGGACACCAGGCGCAGCGTGCATCCCTGCGCGTCCAGGATGACGCTGTGCAGCTCGCCTTGCCATTGAACGCTCTGCACCACGCCGGCGATCTCGTTATCCGACTCGCTTCCGTCCAGGTTGATATCGTGCGGGCGGACGCACAGCAGGCAGTCGCCTCCCGAAGCCAATCCGGGACGCGCCCTCGCCAGCAGCCGGAACGAGCCGAAGCGCACCCGTGCCAGCCCGTCCGCCCCGCTCGCCTCCAGCCGGACGGGAAGCAGATTGGCGCGCCCGAGGAACTCGGCGGCGAAGCGGTTCGGCGGGTCCCGGTACAGCGCCTTGGAGGGGCCAACCGCCATCAGGCGGCCGTCGCGCATGATGGCGATGCGATCGGCCAGCGTCAGCGCCTCCGTCTGATCATGGGTGACGTACAGCACCGTCAGCGACGGCAACTCCCGGTGGAGCCGCGCCAACTCATCGAGCATCCCGCGGCGGATCTGCGCGTCGAGGGCGGACAGCGGCTCGTCGAGCAGCAGCACCTGCGGCTTGATCGCCAGCGCGCGGGCGATCGCCACCCGCTGCTGCTGGCCGCCGCTGAGTTCACGCGGGAAGCGGCGGGCGAAGGCGCTCATGCCGACCATGCCGAGGCAGTCGCGCACTCGCTCGCGCACCTGCTGCTCGGCGACGCCGTGCGCGCACGGACCGAAGCCGACATTCTCATCGACCCGCATGTGCGGAAACAGCGCGTAGTTCTGCACCACCATCCCGATGCCGCGCGCGTAGGGCGGCACGTCGGTGACGTCGCGCCCGCCGATGCGGATGCGGCCCTGGGTCGGCCGAACAAAGCCGGCCACCGCGCGCAGTGCGGTCGTCTTGCCGGACCCGGATGGGCCGATCACCGCCATGATCTCGCCGGGGGCGATCGTCAGGTCCAAGCCGTGCAGCGCGACGGTGCCGCGATAGGACACCATCACGGCGCGCATCTCGATGCCGCCGGCGGAGGCAGCCGACGCGGCCGGCGCGAGCGTCCGCGCCGAATCGACCACCGCCTCCGGTGCCATCAGCTTCCGGTTTCTTTATGCCAGCGGGCGACGTCCTGCGGCAGGTCCTCCAACACCTTGGCCCAGTCGGGCGACCAGATATCCACGCCCTCCATCATGGCGTGGAGCTGCTTGTAGTTGGCATCGGTCGGATGCACGTCCTGGCGTGCCGGCAGGCCCTGGGCGATCGAGCTGACCTCCATCTGCGCCTGCGTACTAAGCAGGAAGTCGATCAGCTTCTTGCCGTTCTCGGCATGGGGCGCGCCCGTCACCAGCCCGACGTAATAGGGCAGCGAGAACGCCGCGCGCTTGCCGTCCGGGCCGGTGGGCCAGAACACGCGGATATTCGGATTGTCCGGCATCTGCGCCAGGTTCATCTGGATGTCCCCATTGGCCACCCAGAGTTCACCCTTGTTGACCAGCGGGGTCAGCTTGCCGGTGGAAGCCGACGGCCCCAAATTGTTTGCTTGCAGCTTCTTCAGAAACGCGAAGCCGGCATCCTTGCTACCGAAAGCATGGAACACCTGCAACATCACCGCCGTGCCATCCCCTGCCTGGCCCGGCGTGGAGTATTGCAGCTTGTTCTTGAACTTGGGGTCGAGCAGATCCTCGTAGGTCGCCGGCGCCTTCTTCAGCACCGCCTCGTTGTAGATGAAGTTCGGATCGTCGTTGACCATCGCGACGTAGCGGCCCTGCGGGTCCTTGTCGCGCGCGGCGATCTGGTCCGCCCCGGCCGGCGTGTATGGCTGCAACAGCCCGTCGGCGGCGGCCTTCTGCATGAACGGCGGCAGCGTCACCAGCACGTCGGCTTGCGGATTCGACTTTTCCTTCGCCACCCGCTCCATGACCCCGGCCGAGCCGCCCTCCACATACTGCACCTTGATCCCGGTGGCCTTCGTGAAGGCGTCGAACTGCGTCTGAAGCCAGTTCGGCGACCCGTCACGCAGCCCATCGGCGCTGTAGATGGTCACCACCCCTTGCGCCCAAGCGGAACCGCCTGTCAGCGCCACCGCCATGCAGGCCGCGGCAAGTGTCCTTCGCTTCAGCATCCTGTGCCCCCTGGTTTTATCGTTGCGCCGACGGCCCCCGCGCTAGCCTGGCCAGGGCAGCGAGTAGGTCCGGACGTTCGTGTAGCCCTTCATCGTTTCGACCACACCCTCCTTGTAGCCGAGACCGGAGTCCTTGATACCACCGAACGGTGACATTTCGGTTCGGAAGCCCGGAACCTCCCAGATATTGACGGTGCCGACCTCCAGCCCGGCGACGAAGCGGGTGACGTGATCGAGCCGGTTCGTGCAAACCCCGGCCGACAGCCCATAGGCGGTCGAATTGGAGATGCGGATCACCGCCTCGATATCGTCGGGGCAGCGGATGATCGGGATCACCGGCCCAAAGGTCTCCTCGCGCACCAACTCGCAGTCGAACGGCACATGATCGACGACGGTGGGCGGGTAGAGCGCACCCTCGCGGTCGTTGCCGTGCAGCAGCCGCGCTCCGCCGGCGACCGCGTCGTTCACCCGCCGCTCGAACAGCGCCGCCGCCCGCGCGTGGATCACCGTTCCCACGTCCATCTCGGGGTCCAGGGGATCGCCGGCCTTCAGGCGGCGCGCCCGGACTAGTACCTCCTCGGCGAAGGCGTCGGCGATGCTGTCCACCACCAGGATGCGCTTGACCGCGGTGCAGCGTTGGCCGGAGTTCTTGGTCGCCCCCTGCACCGCCAACTCGGCGGCCTTGGCGGGATCGGCATCGGCCATGACGATCAGAGGATCATTGCCGCCGAGTTCCAGGATCACTCGGCGATAGCCGGCGCGTTCGGCGATGTATTTGCCGACGCGGACCGATCCGGTGAACGTCACCAGGTCGGCGTCCGGATCGGTGATCATCGCATCGCCCAAGGTCGCGGGGTTGCCGGTGATCACCGACAGCATCTCCGCCGGCAGCCCCGCCTCGTACAGGATGTCGGCCAGAAGCAGCGCGGTCAGCGGCGTCAGCTCGGTCGGCTTCAGCACCACGCGATTGTTGGTGGCGATGGCCGGGGCCAGCTTGTGCGCCACCATGTTCAGCGGATGATTGAACGGCGTGATCGCCGAGATCACCCCCAGCAGCGGGACGCGCATCGTGTGGATGCGCCGGGCCTTGCCATGCGCGGTGATGTCGCAGGCCAGGCTCTGGCCATCATCGTTGATCGCCAGCTGGCCGGTCAGGCTGAACGCGTCGCAGGCACGGCCGACCTCGTAGAGCGAATCCTTCAGGCACAATCCCGACTCGGCGGTGATCAGCCGGGCGATGGCGTCCTTGCGCGCCGCGAGCGC
>JBAWFF010000210.1:0-1862 GCA_049591635.1 Acetobacteraceae bacterium | reverse complement strand
CTCTCGCACGCGCCGCCGACATCGTGCTGCTGCTGCCGCGGGTCGCGGAGGCCTGCCCGATGGGCCTCGCGCCCACCACCAGCACGGTGATGCAGATGGCGCTGGGTGACGCGCTGGCCGTCGCGCTGCTGACCCGGCGAGGCTTCACCGCCGCCGATTTCCGCCAGTTCCATCCGGGCGGGCGGCTCGGCGCGCGCCTGCGCCGCGTGTGCGACGTCATGCACGCGGGCGAGGCGATGCCGCTGGCCCCGCCCGACCTGCCAATGGACCGCGCCCTGCTGCGCATGACCGAAAAGCGGTTCGGTTGCCTGGGCGTGACGGACCAAACCGGCCGGCTGGTCGGGATCGTCACCGACGGCGACCTTCGCCGCCACATGGGTCCTGATCTTCTGGTACGGCACGTCGCCGAGATCATGACCCCGGACCCACGCACCATCGCCCCCGATGCGCTCGCCGCCGAGGCGCTGCACGCGATGAACGCGCGCGGACGGGCGATCACCGCGCTCTTCGTGGTCGATCCCGCCGGCTGTCCGATCGGCATCCTGCACGTCCACGACCTTCTCAGTGCGGGTGTCGCATGAGCCTCGCCCCATTGCCCATTGCGCGGCGGCCCGAGCGGATGCTGGCCGGCGCCGGAGCGCGAACCCTCCGTCTCACCTCGCCTCGGATGCTCGCGCGGCGGCGTCTGTTGATCCAGGCGGCCAAGCTGGCGCTGCCCGCGGTCGCGTTGGCACTGCTGGCGAGCCTTGCCGTCTGGCCCGAGGTGCAGCGCGACGTGGGGAACGCGCGCGCAGCGGCGAAGGCGATGGGCCAAATCCAAGGGGCGACCGTGACTGGGGCGCGCTATCGCAGCGTCGATGAACGCGGACGTCCCTATACCCTCACCGCCGCGACCGCGCGCCAGATCGGTCCCAACCAGGTGGATCTGACCGATCCGAAGGGCGACATGACATTGCAGAACGGCACCTGGGTGATGCTGCAAGCACGCCAGGGCGTGTACCGCCAACACGACGACGCGCTCGATCTGTCGCGCGACGTCACGCTCTACCGCGACGACGGGACGACGATGGTCACCGCGATCGCCGCCCTGGATTTGAAGAGTGGTGCCGCCGCGGGTTCGCAGCCGGTCCATGCCGAGGGGCCGTTCGGCCGGCTCGACGCCGCCGGCGGCTTCACGGCCACCGACAAGGGCGAGCAGATATTCTTCGCCGGCCCGGCGCATCTGTTGCTCAACGGCGCGACCGGGCCATGAGCCGGGGGCGGATCCCCATGCTGGCGCTTGTCGCGCTCGGTTGTGGGATGACCGTCCGTGCCGGCGCGCAAGGGATCGACCTGTCGCATGGCGGGCCGATCGCGATCACTTCGCGCGACGGCATCGAGTGGCTGCAACAGCAGCACGAGGTCATCGCGATGGGAGACGCCCGCGCGGTGCGCGGCAACGTCACCGTCACCGCCGATCGGCTGATCGCCTTTTACCGCAAGAAGGCTGGCGTCCCCGGCGCCCCAGCCGCGGCCGCGGCATCGCCAACAACACCCAAGCCCGCCCCCGCCGCCGCCACGCCCGGCGCGGGCAGCCCGCTGGATGTGACCGGGACCGACGAGGGCGACTACGAAATCTATCGGCTGGACGCGCGGGGCAACGTCGTGATCGTCACGCCGACGGATGGCGCCCAAGGCGACAACGCCGTCTACGACCTCGATCAGGCGGTGATGGTGATGACCGGCGGCGATCTTCGGCTGACCACGCCGAACGACGTCCTGACCGCGCGCGACGACCTGGAGTACTGGTCGGCCAAGCACATGGCGGTCGCCCGCGGCGATGCGGTCGTCATCACCAAGGACCATCGGCGGATCACCGCCGA
>JBAWFF010000209.1:0-1928 GCA_049591635.1 Acetobacteraceae bacterium | reverse complement strand
GCGGCGGCGGTCTCGACCAGGTCCTTGTACTTGCCGGTGCCGACGATCAGCCGCGAATGGAAGCGCCGGCCGGCGACCGTCCAGACGTCGTCGTCGAGCGCGGTTGTTCCGTCCATGATCAGCCTCCGCCGATGAAATGCACGATCTCGAGCGCGTCCCCGCTCGCCAGCCAGATCTTGGCGTAGGTGGAGCGGGGCACGATCTCCAGGTTCCGTTCCACCGCCACCTTGCGGGTGTCGAGGCCCAGCTCGCCGAGCAACCCGGCGACGGTGAGCGGACCCTCGAACCCGCGGGGCTCGCCGTTCAGCGTCAGGGACACCGGGTTTCGCATGGCGCCAATATCGTCCCTGCCCCCGCCTCCGGCAAGGAAGAGGCGAGGTGCCTTTCACGGTCTCGCACCGTCATGCCCGGGCTTGTCCCGGGTATCCACGTCTTTGCTTGCGGCCAGGAAGACGTGGATGGCCGGGCCAAGTCCGGCCATGACGGTGCGCGTTGGACCGGCGCGGCTTCGTGTGCTACCGCGCGGCCATGTCGGAGAGCGACGACCATCCGCTGATCGCGGTCCTCAACGGGCCGAACATGAACATGCTCGGTCTGCGCCAGCCGGAGCTGTACGGCGCCGCCACGCTCGACGACGTGGAGCAGCTTTGCGCCGAAACCGGCGAGGCGCTGGGCCTCGCGATCGACTTCCGCCAGACCAACGTCGAGGGCGAGCTGATCTCCTGGGTGCAGGAGTGCCGCGGGCGCGCCGCCGGGATCGTCATCAACCCGGCGGGCTACACCACGACGTCGATCGCGCTGATGGACGCGCTGCTGGCGGTGGAATTGCCGGTGATCGAGGTCCACGTGACCAACATCCATCGCCGCGAGGAGTTCCGCCAGCACTCCTATGTCTCCAAGGCCGCCGTCGGGGTGATCTGCGGGTTGGGCATCCAGGGCTACGCGCTGGCGCTGACCGCGATGGCGGCGGCGATTCTCGACGAGGACGATGCATGACGCGCTTCACGATGGACCCCGACGCGATCCGGATGCTGGCCGGCATCCTGACCGAGACCGGGCTGACCGAGATCGAGATCGCCGAGAAGGACAGCCGCATCCGCGTCGTCCGCGCCCCTGGCGTCGTGGCGGCGCCCGCTTCGGCGGCGCCCGCCGCGATCAAACTGGCGGAGCCGGCCCGCCCGGAGGCCGATTTCGCGACCCATCCCGGCGCGGTGCTGAGCCCGATGGTCGGCGTGGTCTATCTGCTGCCCGAGCCGGGCGCGGCGCCGTTCGTCAGCGTCGGCCAGATGGTCGAGGCGGGGCAGACGCTGCTGCTGATCGAGGCGATGAAGACGTTCAACCAGATCAAGGCCCCGCGCGCCGGGACCGTCGCGCGCATCCTGGTCGTCAACGCCTCGCCGGTGGAATTCGGCGAGCCGCTGCTGCTGATCGATCCCTGAGTTGGCCGCGCCGCTGTTCAACAAGATCCTGATCGCCAACCGAGGCGAGATCGCGCTTCGCATCCAGCGCGCCTGCCGCGAATTGGGCATCGGCACGGTCGCCGTCCACTCCACCGCCGACGCCGAGGCGATGCATGTGCGCCTGGCCGACGAGAGCGTGTGCATCGGCCCGCCGCCCGCCAAGGACAGCTACCTCAACATCCCCGCCATCCTTTCGGCCGCCGCCATCACCGGCGCCGACGCCATCCATCCGGGCTATGGCTTCCTCGCGGAGAACGCCGGCTTCGCGGAGATGGTGGAGGCGCACGGCCTGACCTTCATCGGCCCGTCGCCCGCGCATATCCGCATGATGGGCGACAAGATCGCCGCCAAGGAGGCGATGGCGCGCCTCGGCGTGCCGCTGGTAGCGGGCTCGGACGGCGCGGTGGCAGACGTGGGCGGCGCGCGAGCGATCGCCGCGCGCGTCGGCTATCCGGTGCTGGTGAAGGC
>JBAWFF010000208.1:0-1778 GCA_049591635.1 Acetobacteraceae bacterium | reverse complement strand
AGGGGCGGTCCGGGAGGGCGAAGGTGGAAACCGACATCGGCGCTGTGTCTCGCGTTTGTTCGCTCTATGTTCTGGTGTGGCGTCGAGATGGTTTCAAGACCCGCGCGATGTGGCCACATAATGCTGCATATGCGAAGGCGATGTGGCCACGGAATGCTGCGGTTGCGAAGGCGACGTGCCCACGAAATGCTGCGTCTGCGAAGGCGGTGTGGCCACAGATCCGGCGGGAGCGGCGGCGATGTGGCTACATGGGTGCCGGGCCGATCCGAACGCGCGCGCTAGAGAATCTCGCTGGCCCGAATCGCCACGCGGCAGCCCGCCTTGATCGCACCCGCGAGCAGGCGGTAGCCCAGCGCCTGTTCGGCGCCGTGCGCTAAGGCGATGTCGCGGTGCTCCAGTTCCTCCGCGCGAAACGCCTCGATCGTGTCGCGCAACGCGGGTTCCCGCTCGGCCAGGCTGGCGGATTGCCTTGCGTAGTGGGCATCGATCGTCTCCTCCACCGCCGCGGTGCAGGCCATCGCCGCGCGCTCCCCCAACGCGGCGGTCGCCGCGCCGAGCGCGAAGCCGGCGAGGTGCCAGAACGGCAGCAAGGCAGTGGGACGAACCCGGCGCTGGGCGATCAAATCCTCGAATGCCGCGAGGTGGCGCTTCTCCTGCTCCTGCATGTGGCGCAGCACGTCCCCGCTGGGTCCGCGCCCCAGCACCGCGAGCTGGCCCGCGTAAATGCGGGCCGCGCCGTATTCGCCGGCGTGATCGACGCGGATCATGCGGGCGACCTCGGCCTCCGCGCTTGGATCGCCCGGCAGTCGATCGTCGGGAATCATCGTGCGCTCCGCCCACTACGCACGAGGTAGGTGGTGACCAATCCGGCGAGAACGAGCGCGGCGATGAGGTTCATCGCCGCCATCGAGATGGGCAGCCCGGGGATCAGGTAGGTCGGTGCGTCGCACGGCTTGGAGGGATGGTCGGGCATCGAGGCCAGCCGCTCCGCCAGCGTCGTGCCCGTGATCTGCGGAGCGGCGCATTCGGGCAGCGGGCTGGGCCAGGCGCCCTGCTCCACGCCGACATGAATCGCGCCCAATGCCGCGCCGGCCAGCAGCGCGACGACGCACAGGCCAAGGAGCCATGACGCGGCACGGCGCGGCAACACGGCGCCGATCAGCCCGAGCACGATCACCACCCGCCACGGCCATCGCTCAACGAGGCACAGGGCGCAGGGAACCACGCCGCCCCAGTGCTGCGCCGCCTCCGCCGCACCCAGCACCGCTCCCGCCAGAAGGGCGGTGATCAGCGCGGCGGTATGCGGGGCGGGCAGCCTCATGGCCTTCCCATGCCCGGCTTCCGTCGCGCCCGCAACCCGCCTACGGTCGCGCGAACGAAGCCGAGGGAGAACAGAGAATGCGTCGTATCCTGTGGGGCCGGTCCACGTCGAGCAACGTGATGAAGGTGATCTGGCTGCTGGAGGAGCTGAAGCTTCCGTATGAGCGCATGGATGTCGGCGGGCCGTTCGGCAAGACCGATACGCCCGAGTACCGCGCCATGAACCCGACCGGGCTCGTTCCGACCTTGCAGGAGGACGAATTCACCCTGTGGGAGAGCAACGCGATCCTGCGCTACATCTGCTCGGCGCACGCGGGCAATACCGCGCTATTGCCGTGGGATCAGCACCAGCGGGCCAACATCGACCACTGGATGGACGCGCAGCAGACGACGATGAACCGCCCGCAGGGAACGCTGTTCCTCAACCTGATCCGCACTCCGCCGGAAAAGCGCGACCG
>JBAWFF010000207.1:0-2014 GCA_049591635.1 Acetobacteraceae bacterium | reverse complement strand
GGCGCCCCCTGGCCGTCGGCGACCGAGGCGGCGAGCGCGCCCAACATCCGCTCCATGCGTTCGGCGTACGGCCGCGCGGCCTCGGCCTGGGCCTGGGCGCGGCGCAGCTTCGATGCCGCGACCATCTTCATCGCCGCGGTGATCTTCTGCGTTGATTTGACGCTGTTGATCCGGTTGCGGAGGTCCTTCAGGCTGGGCATGGCTTACCCTCACCCCGATCCTCTCCCAAAGGGAGAGGGGGCGTTGTTTGCCGACCCTCGCCCACACGGAGTGCCGGCGTTGTTCGCACGGATCTCGCCCACATCGCCCCCTCTCCCTTTGGGAGAGGGTTGGGGTGAGGGTGGCCGTTCATGCGAAGGCCTTGGTGAACGCCTCGAGGAATCCCGCCAGCTTCTTCTCCGTCTCCGGCTTGATCTCCTGATCGGTGCGGATCGATTCGAGCACGCCGGGCTCGCGCGCCTTCAACTCCGAGACGTACTGGCTCTCGAACGCCCCGACTCGGGCGACCTCGATCTTATCGAGATAGCCGCGCACGCCGGCGAACAGCACCACCACCTGCTCCTCGATCGGCACCGGCTGGTATTGCGGCTGCTTCAGCAACTCCGTGAGGCGAGAGCCGCGCGCCAGCAGTGCCTGCGTCGAGGCGTCGAGATCGGAGGCGAACTGCGAGAAGGCCGCCATCTCGCGGTACTGGGCGAGCTCCAGCTTGATGCGTCCGGCGACCTGCTTCATCGCCTTGATCTGGGCCGCCGAGCCGACGCGAGAGACCGAGATGCCGACGTTCACCGCCGGGCGGATGCCACGGAAGAACAGTTCGGTTTCAAGGAAGATCTGGCCGTCGGTGATGGAGATGACGTTGGTCGGGATATAGGCCGACACGTCGCCCGCTTGCGTCTCGATCACGGGCAACGCCGTCAGGCTGCCGGCGCCGAACGCATCGGACATTTTCGCCGCGCGCTCCAGCAGGCGCGAGTGCAGATAGAACACGTCGCCCGGATACGCCTCGCGGCCCGGCGGGCGGCGCAGCAGCAGCGACATCTGCCGGTAGGCGACCGCCTGCTTCGAGAGGTCGTCGTAGGCGATGACCGCGTGACGGCCGTTGTCGCGGAAGAACTCGCCCATCGCGCAGGCGCTGTAGGGCGCGAGGAACTGCATCGGCGCCGGCTCCGACGCGGTGGCGGCGACCACGATGGAGTAGTCCATCGCGCCGTTCTCCTCGAGCGTGCGCACGAGCTGGGCGACGGTCGAGCGCTTCTGGCCGATGGCGACGTAGATGCAATAGAGCTTCTTCGTCTCCTCGCCGCCGGCGTTGATCCGCTTCTGGTTGATGATCGTGTCGACGATCACCGCCGTCTTGCCGGTCTGCCGGTCGCCGATGATCAGCTCCCGCTGGCCGCGCCCGATCGGGATCAGCGCGTCGATCGCCTTTAAGCCCGTCTGCATCGGCTCGTGCACGGATTTGCGCGGGATGATGCCGGGCGCCTTGACTTCCACCAGCCGCCGCTCGGTCGAGACGATCGGCCCCTTGCCGTCGATCGGATTGCCGAGCGCGTCGACGACGCGCCCGAGCAGACCGTTGCCCACCGGAACATCGACGATCGCGCCGGTGCGCGAGACGGTGTCGCCCTCGCGAATCTGGCGATCGTCGCCGAAGATCACGACGCCGACGTTGTCGGTTTCGAGGTTCAGCGCCATGCCGCGCAGGCCGGCGCTGGGGAAGGCCACCATCTCGCCCGACATGACGTTCTGCAGGCCGAACACCCGGGCGATCCCGTCACCCACGCTCAGCACCTGACCGGTCTCGGCGACGTTGGTCTCGGTGTCGAACGCGGCGATCTGCTTGCGGAGAATCTCCGAGATCTCGGCGGGGCGGATCTCCATGTCAGGCGGCTCCCTTCATCGCGTACTGCAGACGTTGCAGCCGGGACTTCAACGATGTGTCGTACAGCCGCGCGCCGACGCGCACGACGAGGCCGCCGAGCAAGTCGGGCTCGACCTGCTCGACGATGTTGAC
>JBAWFF010000206.1:0-5267 GCA_049591635.1 Acetobacteraceae bacterium | reverse complement strand
CACGCGGGCGCGCAGGTCTACGCGTCAAAATGTGTCAGTTGCCACGGCGCGAACATGCAGGGCGTCGCCGCCGCGTGGCTGGCGCATCCCCGCGCGACCAGCGGCGCCGCGGCGGTGTGCAGCAGGATCAGGCCGCCGCGGACCGTCACATCGGTGCCGCCGGGGTTCTCGGCCAACGCATGGGCTCCGTCGCTGGCGGGAATCGTTACCCACGCGATGGATCCATCGTGGACCCCGAAGGCGGGTGTGTCGGGGGGCGCGGCGCAGCCATCCGCCACCTTCGCGTCGCCGGGTAGCCCCAGCCCGGTGTTGGCCAGCGCTCCCTCCAGGCCGGCCAGCACGCCGGTCTCGGTCGGCCGGCCCTGCGCCACCTCCATGTAGGCCAGAGAGCGAGACACGACCAGCTGGTAGTCCATCAGCTCGCGTGTCCGCAGGGAGTCCTTCAGATAAGCGACGGCGGCGCGCAAATTCGCCTCCGCGCCATGCAGCGGCGCCGCCCAGACCGGCGTCGCGGTACGGTCGAGCAGCGCGTCGATATGGCCGATCGCGCCTTGGGCGTCGGCGGATGTGGCCGCCTCGGGCCGGTAGTCGGTGCCGTGCGAGCCCTCCAGCGCGTTGATCGCTTGCTGGCTGGCACGGTGATAGACGTTGCGATCGGTCGCATAGCTGGCGTCCGCCGCCACCAGGGCGGCAATCGCCGCCTTCACGTCGGACAGTGCCGAGACCGCGGCCTGATGGTCGCCGCCCTGCGTGCCGACCCCTTGCGCCATGCATGGGAAGGCCAGCGTCAGCGTCGCCAGCAGAAACAGCACCGGCCCGCTGACGCGGGCCGGTGCGAGACACCGAAATATCCAGGGCATCAATAGCGGTGCCTTATTTCAGCGTGAACGCGCTGATGACGGATTGCTGCCCGGTGGCCGGCAATTCAGGAATGGCCGCGTTGCCGGCCGCCCCCGAGGCGACGACGATGTACTCCTTGCCGTCGGCCTCATAGGCTTCGGTCGGCGCCTGGATGTACGCGCCGGTGTCATAGCTCCACAGCAGAGTGCCGGTCTTGGTGTCGAACGCGTTCTCCTCGCCGCCAAGATTGCCGGAGAACACCAGGCCCGACGCGGTCGTCAGCGCACCGCCGTAGTTTGGCAGGTCGAAGTGATGGCGCCAGTTGAACACGCCAGTCGAGACGTCGACCGCGTTCATCTGCCCGGTGTTGGGTCCGACCAACTTGGGGAACCCGCCGCCGAGGTAGAACTGGCCGGCGATGTAGACGACGTCCTTGTTGCCGGTCCACAGGCCGCATTCATTCTGGCTCGGCAGCAACAGCGTGTTGGTCGCCGGATCGAAGGAACCGCCCTGGTACTCGATGCCGCCCAGGGTGTTCGGGCAGGCGATGTTGCCTTCGATGCTCGGCTCGGTTTGCTGGTTCTTCTGGAAGCTCGCCGTGGTGTGATCGACCAGCTTGCCGGTGCCGGCGTCCAGGATCCAGATATTGCCGGCCTTGTCGCCGGTCGCGACCAGCTTGCGCTCGTCGTTGCCGACCTTGCCGGTGAACAGGATCGGCTGCATCGGCGGATCCCAGTCGTGCGTGTCATGCGGGATGAACTGGTAGTACCATTTCAGCGTCGGCTTCGCCCCGGAGATGTCGAGCGCGACCATCGAGTCCGAATAGAGGTTGTCGCCCTTCCGCACGCTGCCCAGGAAGTCCGGGCCGGGGTTGCCGAGGTTGAGGTACATCAGCTTCGCGTCGGGATCGATGGTGACGCCGCCCCAGGTCGAGGCCCCGCCACGCTTCCAGGAATCCCCGCTCCAGCTGTCATGGCCGGGCTGGCCCGGGCCGGGCACCGTCTCCCAGCGCCAGATCACATGGCCGTCCTTCGGATCGTAGGCGGAGATGTTGCCGTTGCCGCCCCAGTCGCCGTTCGACACGCCGAGCAGCAGCTCGTCCTGGTTCGTGGCCGGGTCGTGCCACGGCACCGGCGCCATCGTATAAAAGGAGTTGGCGGTGTCATCCACCGTCACCTTGTCCCACACCTTCTGCCCGGTCTCCGCGTTCAGCGCGATCAGGTGGCCGTCCAGCGTACCGATATAGACGTTCCCGTCGAGCAGCCCGATGCCGCGATTGGCGGCGAACGAGATGACGTGCGGGTTATTCTTGAAATCCCACTTCAGCTTGCCGGTCGCCGCATCCAGCGCATAGACGTGGTCGTGCGCCGAAGTCACATACATCGTGCCGTTATAGATGATCGGCGATGTCTCCATCGGCCCGGCATCGTCGACGTGGAACGTCCAAGCAAGGTGCAGCCCGGCGACGTTGGCGGGGGTGATCTGCGTGGCGTCGGTATAGTGGTTGCCGGAGTAGCTTTTGGCCGGCAGGATCCAGTTCGCCGTGTCGCTGGCCGCATTGGCGAACTCCTGCGCGCTGGGCGTGGCGGAGCCGGCGCTTGCGCCCTGGGCGAGTGCGGCGCTCGCGCTCAGTCCCAATGCCGCGACCACGCCGAGCGTCGCGGGCAGGAGGCGTGCTGCCCCGGTTCTTAGCTGGTTACGGAAGGTCATGGCTTTTCCCCCTACACAGATTGCGTTTCGCGACCCGGCTTGGCACTCGAAGAGTGCCGTCCAGTGTTTACCGGTCTTCGCGCGGAACGGAAGGGCCCTCGTGAGGTTATGAGACGCCATGAGGCATTCGATCACGCCTTTGTTAGCGATGTTTGCCGATCATCATGCAGATTCTGCCGATCGTCATGCGGATATCGCCGGCGGGTGTACGGCATCGCCGCAGCGGGGCGCCGCTTCCTCAAGTGGCCGCAAAGCGCCGTAGGCGATTCCGGCAAGGTGCCCAACGCTTCGGTTTTGGCTGTTCAGGTGCCCGGGCGTTCGCACTCGGAAATCATATCCAGCCGTGTCGCCCACTTCAGACGTAGATAGGTTGGACGGAGGAACGGTCTGTCCGTACACTGTCTCCGGTCGGGGAGGGCTCCAATGCGCTCGGCGTTCGGAACGGCCATTGCTGCCGCTGTCATGGTCGTGGCGGCATCGCCAGCATGGGCACTCGGCCCGAGCTTCGATTGCGCGAAGGCGCAAACGCCTGGGGCGCAGCTGATCTGTAGCAGCCCCGACCTGTCGGCAACAGACCTAGCCTACGCGCAAGCATACTACGCGCTTCGTCAGCAAGGGGCGAATCAGGCGCGCAAGCACTGAAGTTGGAGGCCATCGCCTTCGAAAGCCGGGCATTCCAGCGATGCGACGTCCCGAGTACTGGCGCCTTGCCGGCGGACCAAGACGCGATGATCGCCTGTGTGTCGCAGGCATACCAGCGCCAGCGCGGCGTATGGATGTCGCGCCTTATGGGTCCAGCGGCCGACGAAGCGGCGCGGCCACGGTGCGGGAACGCGGGGAGCCCTAGTGACTTGGCAGCAGTCGCATCAAGAAACGGCCACGGGTTTTCTCGATGGTGGCGATGCGATCGCGCTTCAGAAGCAGGTTAGTCATATGGAACCCCAGGATCGCACACTGCCGCAGAGCGCGGTTCCGCCTGAGAAAACTGAACGGTCTAAAGAGAGCGAATGTGTGGGTCGAAGCCTGTTCGATATCATTACACGGGTTGCGCCGGCTCCCGAGGTCAAAGGTCTATGGATGGTCCCACCGCTTTTCTTGCGGAAGATGTTAGATGGCATGGCCGGAGCTGCTCCACTTGGAACCGAAGCCGTCTTGGTCACCCCTCGTTGCGTCCGGACGGTTAGCGCTTCTCCTTCGCTTTTTGCGAACTTTTGGAGTGTGCGTCCTTGGAATGCATGTTCGCTGCCTCCGTCTCTCCGTGCGCCTTCATCGAATGCTCATGCGCCGCGGCGTGGTCGCCTTTGGCGTGGTGTTCAGCGGCCGTGCGATGCGCCTTGGCTGCGTTGTCATGCGCCGCGGCTGCTTTTTCGTGACTCTCTCTCGGCATCTTCGTCTCCTTTGCCCCAGCGTTCGGGGCTCGCAAGCCTCTCCCGCTGCTGCGGGAGAGGGTTATCTGAGCGCCAGGCGTTAGTTCGCCGTCTGCGTATGGCCGGTCATGGGGTTCGTTGGCCCCTGCACGGGTGCGGTCACGCTCTGATCAACGTGGCGTCCACCCATGCCGTTTTCCTGCTGGGCTTCTCTTGTCTGCGGCGACAGGCCAGGGACGACGGCCGAACGCGGTGCCTCGTAGCCGGGTGAGCCCGACGGCGCGGCCATTGATGTCGTCGTGTCGTTCGCGATCGAGGGATTTCCTCCCCCACTTTGAGCAAATACCGCCCCACCGGACAGCGCCAAAGCGGCTGCGGTGGCGATGATGGTTTTCATGACGTACATTGCGACTTCTCCGGTTTCTGGAGTTCCCGCGCCGGGATATTGTAGGCGAGGTCGGCGCGGATCGAGTCGACAACACCGGGAGAAGACGAGTGTTTCATCACTTATCCGCCAGCCTTTTGGCAAATTGGCCGTCTTTCAACTTCCTGAGCCCAGAAAAGTGATCTATCGACAGCTGGTAAGTGGATGGGGGCGATACAACCCATGTGTAACGACTACGGCAACCGCATCCCGTACCGGGATTACGCCGAGGCGTTCAGTCAGCTCAAGATTCCGCTCATCTTCCCCAAGCCCAACGCCGCTCCGAACCTGGAGCCGCGCGACGAAATCTGGCCGACCGAGACGGCGCCCGTGATCCGGCCGGCACCCGGCGGCGTCGAATTGGTGCAGCTCCCGTGGGGGCTGGCGCCCAGCAACCCGAAGGCCCGCGCCGTTATCAACATGCGGTCGGAGGGCCGTAGCTTCGCCCGCGGACGCTGCCTGGTGCCGGCCTCGCACTACTACGAGTTCACGGGCACCAAGAGCCCGAAGACCCGCTGGCGCTTCACCAGGGCCGGCGCGGACTGGTTCTGCTTCTCAGGACTGCTCGGCCCCGGAAAAGACGACCAAGCGTTCACGCTGCTGACGGTGGATGCCGGACCTGACGTGGCGCCTTACCACAACCGCCAGCCGGTGGTGCTGGACCGGGACGCATGGGCGACGTGGCTGGACGGCGCCGCTGGGCTGCTCCGGCCGTCGCCCGCGGGGAGCTTGGTGGTGGTGGAGAGTCCGCGAGGCGGGTAACTACCCTTTGGACCCCCGGTGGACCCCCGGACCCTCTTGCTTGGTGCCGACGCTCGGAATTGAACCGAGGACCTACTGATTACGAATCAGTTGCTCTACCCCTGAGCTACGTCGGCGTGCCGGCTCGGGCCGCGCCCATATAGCGGCGTGACGGGCCGTTCGCA
>JBAWFF010000205.1:0-2965 GCA_049591635.1 Acetobacteraceae bacterium | reverse complement strand
TCCGGTCGTTCGCGCGCGTGGTGACCTCGGGGACGGAAGCCGCATCGGCCCGACATTCTTCGCCGAGCAGGAAGGCTTGGTGGATCAGGTCGAATGGCCGCATCCAGCCAGCAGGCTGGAATCGATGGTCGCCAAGGTCTGGGGTGTATTGCGCGACAATCTGGATGAGAGAGCGCGGCGATCAGGATGAGAATCTGTGATCGCGACGAGACGATCATGTTCGGTGTGATTGTCGCTGGCAAGCGCTAAGTTTCGGTTTGATTGTCGGGGAGCGGCACAGCGCCGAGGTCCTTGATTGTCGCGTAGCTCTGTGGGCGTCCGGCGCCCTTGTTTTTGCGGTCGAGGGCGGCGCGCCGGCGATAGCTGTCGACGTTGATTTCGAAGATCGTGGCGTGGTGGACGAGGCGATCCACGGCGGCAAGCGTCATGGCGGGATCTGGAAAGACCTTTCCCCAAGCCCCGAACGGCTGATTGGCGGTGATCAAGGTCGAACGGCGTTCGTATCGAGCGCTGATGAGCTCGAACAGGACGGAGGTTTCCGCCTGATCCTTGCTGACATAGGCAAGATCGTCGAGGATCAGCAGGTGGAAGCGATCGAGCCGGTTGATGGCGGCCTCCAGCGCCAGTTCGCGGCGCGCCACCTGAAGTCTTTGAACCAGGTCGGATGTGCGGGCGAACAGCACGCGCCAGCCGTTCTCCACCAGCGCGAGGCCAATGCCGGAGGCCAGATGCGTCTTGCCGCCGCCGGGTCCGCCGATGAGTAGCAGATTGGCGCCCTTGTCGATCCAACTGTCGCCGGCGCAGATCGCCAGGACATGGGCCTTGGAGACCATCGGCACCACGTCGAAGTCGAAGCTGTCGAGGGTCTTGCCGGGCAGCAGCTGCGCTTCGGCGAGATGGCGTGCAAGGCGGCGGCGATCGCGTTCGGCGATCTCGTGCTCGGCGAGAGCGGCGAGGAAGCGTGCCGCGGGCCAGCTTTCCTTATCCGCCCGCTCGGCAAAGCCCGCCCAATCCTGCTTGATCGTGGGCAGCCGGAGGTCGTTGAGCATCAGCGTCAGCCGGGCACCGTCGATGCTCTGGGTCATGCCGCCTCTCCCCCGTTGAGGGCGATGTCGGCGCCGAGCAGCGCCTCGTAGGCGATCAGTGGCGTGAGATGGACGACGATCTCGGGAAGAGTTGCGGGATCCGGCGCGAAGCGTGCGCGCAGCACGGTGATGTCGGGGAGCTGGGCTGCCGCGAGATCGGCTTCGAGCAGTGTCGCGAGTTCGGCCTCGCATCCGCGTTCATGGGCCAGCGCCAGAAGGTTGACCATCAGCCGGCACGCCGACTTTTCCGGCACCTTTTCGAGCAGTCGGTCAAAGGTCAGCCGATAGGCGTCGCGGGGAAACAACTGGGCGCGGTAGACGAGATTGAGCAATGCCATGGGTTTGCGGCGCAAGGCGTGGATCACGTGGCGATAGTCGACGACATGGGCGCGCTTGCCGGTGGCGCCGGCGTGTCCCCGCGTCAGCGTCATCAGCCTGGTCCCGCCGACGAACAGATCGAGACGGTCGTCGTACAGCCGGACCCGGAGGCGGTGGCCGATCAGCCGGGACGGCACCGTGTAGAAGACCTTCCTGAGCGTGAAGCCGCCCGAGGATGTGACGGTGACGAGCGTTTCCTCATGATCGCAGGTCCGCTGTCCGGGCAGAAGCTGCAGAGCGGGCCGCTCGGCGTCGATGCGCTTGGCGTGGTGGGCATTCTTGCGGCTGACGATCTCGTCGATGAAGCGGCGATAGCTGGGCAGATCGTCGAAGTCGCCGACCCCGCGCATCAGCAGCGCATCACGGACGGCCTTCTTGAGATGGCCATGCGCGCTTTCGATCGCGCCGTTCTCGTGCGCGACGCCGCGATTGTTGCGGGTCGGCTGCATCCCGTAATGGGCACATAGTGCATCATAGCGCCGGGTCAGGTCCTCGCGCGCATCCTCGTCCAGATTGCGGAACGCGGCCGAGAGGCTGTCGCTGCGATGTTCAAGCGGCGCGCCACCGAGCGCCCACAGTGCGTTCTGCAGACCTTCGGCCAGCGCCACATAGCTTTCACCGCCGAGGATCACGTGGGCATGCTCGAAGCCCGAGTAGGCGAGCCGGAAGTGATAGAGCCGGTGATCGAGCCGTTCGCCGGCGATCGTGACGCCCAGGTCGGTCATGTCGGTGAAGTCCGACAGCCCCATTCGGCCAGGTTCATGGACCTGACGGAAGATTACCTCCTGGTCTGCACCATGGAGGGCCCGCCATGCGCGGATGCGACGCTCGAGGGTCCGGCGTGCACCAGCCGGCAACTCCGGGTGGCGCCGCCGCATCTCATCGAAAATCGCGACCGCGCGAAGCTCGGGGGCCGCCGTCAGCATCGGCACGACCTCGGCATCGAAGAAGTCAGCGAGCGGATCGGGGCGACGGCGGCCGCGCCCCTTCTGCCGGGAGGAAGGGACTCGATGGTCCTGCTCGAAGCGGTAGGCGGTGGCCGTGCTGATCGCCGCCTTGGCGGCTGAAACCGCCGGGCCGTCTGACTGTCGGAACGTCATATAGAGCCTCATCTGGTGATCGGTGACATGGCGGCCGGGCAATGGGTGGCCCTTCAAAAAGAAGACCCATCCACACTGCCGGCCGGTCGCGGTCACCAGACCATCCATCCCCCTGCGGGGCTGAAGGCCTGTCGTTGGGCGGCTCGCGCCTCCGGTCGGGCTTCGCCCTCCCTACGACACCAGCCGCCCAACGACTTTCTCATCCTGATTGTCGGGCGTTCTCACCTTGATTGTCGCGCGGCACCCTGGCGGTGAACAGGGTACCGAGTTGACCGTCGAGTTCACCGTGCTTGGCCAGGCGTTCGTCGGTCTGAACGGCGGCCCCACGTTTACGCCGAACGAGGCCGTCAGCTTCCAGGTGATGACCGACGATCAGGCAGAAACCGACCGCTATTGGAACGC
>JBAWFF010000204.1:0-2396 GCA_049591635.1 Acetobacteraceae bacterium | reverse complement strand
ATCCATGCCAGCTTGCCTGAACGGGAGCCTCTGCGAAGCGCCGCAGGCCGGCCTCGAGACTCTGCCAATCCCCCCCGCACACGGCACGGCGCAGCCGATACGCCACGCCGATCCGGCGCGGCGCCGTGGCGCGCTTGCGCAGGCAGGCTGCCACCAGCGCGACCGCCTCGTCGACGTCGCCGAACGACCGGGTCCTGCTCTGACCGAGGCTGCCGATCCGGCCATAGCGCATCTCGACCAACCAGGCGCCGAACAGATCCTGGCCGCCGACGATCTCATAGGCCCGATGGCAGCGCCGCGCTGGCGCTCGCGCCTCCAGCCGCAGGCAAAGTGACATCATTCGCGCCCTCGCTGCATGTCAGTGGGTCCGAGGCCGGCCGGGTTGTGCCACGCCGAATGGAACGATGTTCTCCCCGACCAAGGACTCCCTGGGGCGCTCCCCTCCCCGCCTCCGGGTTTCGTTACGGTTGCTGATCGGACTGCCCCGGCTACTAGACGATCCACGATCACCCGGAGCGGCGTCGTCGAATGACAGGCCACAGCGCGCGCGCCAAGCCGCGATCACCGCCCGCATCGCCGTAAGGCTGGTCGCGCGGGGCTCTCCTGCGTCGTACCCGTCGCGGATCGTCGGCAGGTCAAGCACGACCTCGTCGGCGGTCTCGCACGCCAGGCGACGCTGCAGGTAACCGGCGCGAAGCCGCCCGCCGATGCCCGCCCGCCCGAGCCCGACCAGCATCTGGATCACCGTCGAGGCCTCGCCGTGCCGCGCGCCCTGCCCTAGCCAACGCACGATCCGCGCCACGATCAGGTCCTCGATGCCGATCACCCGCAGGCGCGGCTCCGGCGCTTCCGATGCGCCCGCGTCGAGGGTGACGGTCAGGATGTTCGACCGCTCGGCTGGCGTCAGCGTCCCGACGCCCTCGGTGATATCGATGCCCAGTTCCAGCTCGGGATGCCACAGGCCTCGGGCACCGTCCGGTGGACGCTCGCGCCAATGGAAGCCGAACACCATCAGCTCGGCATTCAAAGCCCGTGCATCCGCGCGCACGTCGAGCGCGCAAGCAGACCGGAATGCCCCAGTATAGAGCGCCACCGCCGCGGCGCCGCACAGCACCGGGTCGGGCACGCCATAGGGCAAGCGCGCCGCCGCTCTCCCGAGCACCTGCAAGGCGCCGACGAAGTTCGCTGACCCCGGAGGGCGTTCACCACAGAGCTGCATTCCGCGAGTCTAGCCGCGCCGCGAATCGCAAGGGAATCCCCTTTTCGCGCGAGTCAAGACTATTTTCGCGTGCTGCCTTGGGTGCGATGGCTTTGGGACCCGTTACGTGGGTCCGGCTGGGCGGCATGATGCCCACACGGCAAATCTTGATTTGGCGGTGCCCGCGTCTGCCTCCGGCGATGCGCCAGGGTTCGCCGCGCACGAGGCCCGTGTCTGTCGAAACTGAAGCCGGGGGCCGGAAGAACTGTGAGCCGCCAAGCCGCGCAAATTCCGATTGACGAACTACGCTCTGCGCGCAGTATAGCGCCGTGCCGTTAGAGTGGGATCCCGCCAAAAGCGACGCCACTTTTCGGCAGCGCGGCTTCGACTTCGCCTACGCTGCCCGCGTCTTCACCGGCGACCGTCTCGAGACCGCGGACACCCGAAGCGCTTACGGCGAGATACGAGGGCGATCGGACCGCACATTCTCGTCGTGATCCATAACCTGCGGAACGAGGCGGTCCGGATCATCTCGGCGCGCCTTGCGAACCAAGGTGAGCGCAGCCAATGGCAGTCACGCGCATGACACCGGGGCAAATCGCGGCGGCCGATAGCAAGGGATCGCGCGAGGATTGAGGCGACCACCGAGGACGATATTCGACGCCAGATGATCGAAGACGGCGAGGATCCGCACGCAACGCCTCGCTTTTGGCGGCGGTATTGCCGCGCGATTTGCGCAAGCGGCTCGGCCTGACGCAGACCGCGTTCGCTTCCTGCTCGGCATCCCAGTCGCCACTTTGCGCAACTTGGAACAGAGCCGCTTCGTCATGGACCCTGCGGCGCGGGCCCTGCTGAAAGTCATCGACCGGGAACCCGACGCCGCCCTGCGCGCCCTGCGCGACCCGCAGGCGGCCTAACCCGCCTTATAGACAGCCCGCTGACCCATATTCAGGGCCGCCCGCTATTGAGGCTACACCGGCGCCGGACACGGCCTGCGGGGTTGGCGCCGACGGCGCCACGCCGGGTTTCCCGGTCGCGGTGTTCTGCGCGGCAGCGCTCGGCCAGGTGATCGGCACGCGTCAACTCGCCTGCGTGATGGACTCGTCCGAGCTCGGCAGCGGCACGGGCGGCAAAACCGCAAGTGAGCGGGCGATGCCGGTACCCTTGACCGGATTCACGGTGCGGCTTGATGCCGCAT
>JBAWFF010000203.1:0-4990 GCA_049591635.1 Acetobacteraceae bacterium | reverse complement strand
CCACGCACGGGCGGCTGGCCTACCGGCCGTCCTCGCCCGGCGCGATCTCCGCCGCCCGCCACCCCTGCCGATCGAGCGCGCCCTCGGCGATCGGCTGGCGGTCGTGCGGGCGGCGCTCCTGGGATAGGCAAGCCGCGATCACGCGGTCGCGATCCGCTCCACGCCGCCCATATACGGCCACAGGACGCGCGGGATGAGGATCGATCCGTCCGCCTGCTGATGCGTCTCCATCACCGCGATCAGCGCCCGCCCGAGCGCCACGCCCGAGCCGTTCAGCGTGTGGACGAACGCCAGCCCCTTGCCGTCGGCGGGGCGCATCCGCGCGTTCATGCGCCGCGCCTGGAAATCGCGGGTGTTCGAGCACGAGCTGATCTCCCGCCACGCATGCTGGCCGGGCAGCCAAACCTCCAGATCGAACGTCTTCGCCGCGCCAAAGCCGGTGTCGCCGGCGCACAAAAGGACACGGCGGAACGGCAGTTCCAGCAGGCGCAGCACAGTCTCGGCGCAGCGCGTCATGCGCTCGTGCTCCTCGGCGCCGCGGTCGGGATGCGTGATGGACACCAGCTCCACCTTGCGGAACTGGTGCTGGCGCAGCATCCCCCGCGTGTCGCGTCCGGCGGCGCCGGCCTCCTTGCGAAAGCAATCGGTCAATGCGGTGATCCGGATCGGCAGCTGCTTTTCCGCCAACGTCTCGGAGGCGACGGAGAACGTCAGGGGTATCTCGGCCGTCGCGATCAGGAAAAACCGCTCGTCATCGGTGAGAAACTGCTCATCGCGGAACTTCGGCAGCTTGTCCGTGCCGTACATCGCAGCTTCGTTCACCAGCGTCGGCACCGCCATTTCGGTGTAGCCATGCTCCCGCGTATGCAGATCGAGCATGAATTGCCCCAGCGCCCGCTCCAAATGGGCGAGCGGCCCGCGCAGCACGACGAAGCGGCTGCCCGACATCTTGGCGGCGGCGGCGAAGTCCATCATGCCGAGCGCCTCGCCCAACTCGAAATGCTCGCGCGGCTGGAAGCCGAGGTCGCGGGGCTCGCCGTGCTGGGCGATGACGACATTGGCGGTGTCGTCGGCGCCGTCCGGGACATCGGGATCAAGCACGTTCGGGAGGATTTCAAGCTCCGCCTTGATTGCAGCGTCGAGATCCTTGATCCCGCCCTCGTCGAGCGCGTCACCTGTCTCGGCACGAAGTTGCGCCGCTTCCGCCTCGTGCCCGGCGCGCACCAGTTCCCCGATGCGCTTCGAGCGGGCATTCCTCTCGCTCTGAAGTGTCTGCAACTTTGTGATGAGAGCCTTGCGTGCCTCATCCTTGACGAGAATTTCCCCGGCCACCGGCCCAATGCCCCGCCGCGCCATCGCCGCGTCGAATGCTTCCGGCGCGGCGCGGATCGCGCGCAAATCGTGCATCACGCGTCCACTTGCTTCGGCGCGATCAACCGGGCGCAGAGGATCGACACCTCGTAGAGCGCGATCAGCGGCAGAGCCAGGCCGCATTGGGTGAAAACGTCGGGCGGGGCCAGCACGGCGGCAACGACGAACATGCAGACATACGCATAGCGGCGGAACTTCCCGAGGCCTTTCGGGGTGACGATGCCCACTTTCGCGAGCAGCGAGATCAGCACCGGAAGCTGAAACGTCACCCCGAACGCGAGGATCAGTCGCATCACGAGGTCCAGGTACTCGCCGACCTTCGCGGTCAGCTCGATCGGCACGCCGCCGGCGCCGGTCTGCGACTGGAAGCTGAGGAAGAACCGCCAGGCGGTCGGGAAGATCACGTAATACGCCAGCGCGCCGCCGATGAAGAACAACACCGGCGTGGCGATGATGAACGGCAGCAGCGCGCGCTTTTCGCTACGATAGAGGCCGGGGGCTACGAACATCCAGATTTGCGAGGCGACGATCGGGAAGCTGATGAACACGGCGCCGAACATCGCGACCTTCAGATAGGTGAAGAACGCCTCGTACAGCTGCGTGTAGATGAGATGCGGATCGCCATTGCCCTGCGCGATCAGCAGCTTCGCCAGCGGCCGGGCGAGGAAATAGAAGATGTCGCCGGAGAAGTAGTAGCATCCGAGGAAGGCGACCATGAACGCGGCGGCCGACCAAACGAGACGGCGGCGCAGCTCCACCAGATGCTCAAGCAGCGGCATCGGCTTGTCATTGATCGGGTCGTCGATGATCGGGTTTTGATCGGCCAAGACTGTTCCAGTGCTCAGGCGGCCGGCCCGGGCGGCCCGGCGCGCGCGAACTCGGGTGGGATAAAGGCGGGCGGCACCATGCAATTCGCTGGTGCGGCCGAAAGCGGCGCCGCGCCCGGCGGGATGAAGGCGGGCATGTCGGGACGAGCCGGCTCGATCCCCGGTTCAGGGCGGGGTTCGACAACGATGTCGGTGGCCGCTTCCACGCGGTCCGCGACCGCGACATCGCCCTCGACCCCGCCCAGGGCCTCGGCCGCCGCCGCGGCCGGCGCGGGCGTGGTCAGCGGATCCTCGAAACCGCGCCGGATCGACCCGTCCTCGTCGACGAACTTCTCGAAGGCACCCTTGATCGTATAGCCGCGCAAGGAGCTGAGCTGGTCGCGCACCTCGTGCAGATCGGCATCGCGGACGAGGTCGTCCACGTGGGTCTGGAACTCCGAGGCCATGCCGCGGGCCTTCTTGATCATTCGGGTGATCGATTTGACAGCGACCGGCATGTCCTTCGGCCCGATGAAGATCAGGGCGACGACGGCGATCATTCCCAATTCGGACCAGGCGAAGTCAAACATCGGCGGGCGGTTCTCCGGGCCCGGTTGCTAGCAGGAAACCGCGACGGCGAAAACGGGTCAGGCGATACGGCACGCCGACGCCATCGGCTCAATCCGGAACGTTTGGCTCCGTAGGGGCGGGTTCGGCCACATCTTCAGCCGCCAATGCCCCCGGCGGCTCCACCAGGAGATCCTCCCTCCGGGGCAGCTCGCGCAGGTCGCGCAGGCCGAACCGCGTCAGGAACCCCGCCGTGGTCGCCCACAGCGTCGGCCGCCCCGGCGTCTCCTTGCGCCCGGCAGGGGCGATCAACGCCGCCTCCAGCAGCGCGTCCAGCGTGGTCTGGGCCAGGCTCGCGCCCCGCGTCGCCTCGATCTCGGCGCGCGTGACCGGCTGGTGATAGGCGATGATCGCCAGCGTCTCCATCGCGGCGCGCGGCAGCCGGCGCGGGATCTCCACCACCGTCCGCAGCCGGGGCGCGAGGTCGGGCGCGGTGCGGAACATGACGCCGCCGCCCGTTTCCACCAGTTCAACCCCCCGGCCGGCGTACCGGGCCGCCAACGCCTCCACCACCGCCTCGGGCATAATACCCTCCGGGAGCAACTGGCCCAGCTGGCGCAGGGTGACGGGCTGGGCAGAGGCGAATACCAGCGCCTCGGCAAGCCGCAGCCAATCCTCGTCAAAGGTGTCCTCGTCGGGGGGGGTGTCGCTCATGCCCGGCCGATCCAGATCGGCCCGAACGGCTGCTCCTGGCGCAACCGGACCGCCCCATCGCGGGCCAACTCCAAGCCGGCGAGCAGCGTGCTGGCCAGCGCCGCCCGGCGCTGCGTCGCGCCCCCGAGATGTTCGGGAAGGAACCGCTCCAGGCTGGTCCAATCGGGCAGCGTGCCGAGCAGCGCGGCCAAGCGGCCAAGCGCGTCCTGAAGGGTCCAGACCGTCAGTGGGCGCGGCCGATAGGTGCGCGACGCCGCGGCTCGTTGCACTGCGGTTATGTACGCGCGCATCAGCGAAGGGAGATCGAGGCGCAGGCGCGTCCGGTCGATCTCGACATGAGTCTCGGGCGCGCCGCGCGCGAACACGTCGAGGCCGAGTTGCGGACGCGCGCCAAGCCAGCCGGCGGCGGCGCGGATCACTTGCAGCGCGGCCAGACGTTCGGCGAGCGCGCCCGCCGCCATCTCGCCTTCCTCCGCCGCCTCGGGCGCATCGGGGATCAGCAGCCTCGATTTCAGCCAGGTGAGCCACGCCGCCATCACCAGCCAGTCCGCCGCCAGTTCGAGACGCAGCCGTCGCGCGCCCTCGATGACGACAAGGTACTGCTCGACCAGGGCGAGGATCGAGATGCGCGCGAGATCGACCTTCTGGGTGCGGGCAAGGTCGAGCAGCAGGTCGAGCGGCCCGTCGAAGCCGTCGAGATGGAGCACCAGCGCGTCGGGCGCGGGATCAGAGGACGAGCTGCTCATGCACCGGGATGCCGATCGAATGGCCGGACAGGTTCAGCGCCACGCGCAGCGCCCACGGAATCACGGCGTTGAGCGCCTCGCGGAACGGGTCGAAGTCGATGCCGAACTCGCCCAGCGCCAGCGGGACGATGAAGATCAGCAGAAGCACCACCGCGATGCCGGCGCGCTCCGTGCGCGCCCAGGCCCGCGCCGCGCCCAGCGGCAACAGGCCGACGGCGATCCGCCCGCCGTCGAGCGGCGGAATCGGGATCAGGTTGAACAGCCCGAGGATCAGGTTGTAGGCGATGAACGGCACCAGGAACCCGCCCAGGAGCGGGTATCGCGCGCTCACCACGTCGAGATAGCCAAAGACCCCCGGGAGCGGGACGGCGATGTGGGGCAGCGCCAGCGCGCCCAGCCAGGCGAGGCCGAAATTCATCCCCGGCCCGGCCGCGGCCACGATCATCATGCCCCGGCGCGGATCGCGGAACTTCCAGGCGGCGACCGGGACCGGCTTGGCCCAGCCGAACATGAACGCGACCCGCCCGAGCAAAGCGAGTTGGGAGAGCAGCAGCACGCCGGGCAGGATGATCGTGCCGAAGCGGTCGATATGGCGCAACGGGTTGAGCGACAGCCGCCCGGCCTGGCGGGCGGTGTCGTCGCCCATCGCCAGCGCCGCGTAGCCGTGCGCGGCCTCGTGCAATGTGATCGCAAGCACGGCGGCGATCGCGGCCAGCGCGATCATCAGGACCGAGCCGATCATGCCAGCAGCCCGTCCCGCTCGGCGGCGAACGCGGCGGCATCGAA
>JBAWFF010000202.1:0-3746 GCA_049591635.1 Acetobacteraceae bacterium | reverse complement strand
TGACGAGAGGGAAAGCGGCAACGTCGAGGATTTGCGCGGGTCGGGCCGCCGACTTCCCGTTGGGGGAAGGGGCGCGGTGGGCGGCATTGTCGCCATCGTGATCATTGTCGGCGGCCTCCTCCTTGGGGTCGACCCTCAAGTGCTGCTCGGAATTGTCGGCGGCGTTGACGGTCCGTCGCTTCAGCAGCAATCCACTCAGATGACCGCTCCAGGGACGGGCGGCCAAGGAACGGACCCGCAGCGGCGCTTCGTCGCCCAAATCCTCGGCTCCACGGAGGACGTCTGGAGCGAGCAGATGCAGGCGATCGGGCGGCGCTATATCCCCCCGAAACTCGTGCTGTTCACTGGCGCCGTGGACTCGGGCTGCGGTGTCGCTCAGTCCGCCGTGGGTCCGTTCTATTGCCCAAGTGACCAGAAGGTCTATCTGGATCTCGATTTCTTCCGGGAACTCCAGAGCAGACTTGGCGCCAAGGGCGATTTTGCCCGTGCCTATGTCATCGCCCATGAAGTCGGCCATCACGTGCAGAATCTGCTCGGGTTGATGAGCAATGTTCAGGCCGCACGCCAGCAGCTTTCTCCGAGCGATCGAAATGCGCTGTCGGTCCTCGTGGAGCTCCAGGCCGATTGCTACGCCGGGCTTTGGGCCAATCATGCCAACCGGGAGAAGCATATCCTCGAGCAAGGTGATATCGAGCAGGGACTTAATGCCGTCGCCGCCGTGGGCGATGACCGGCTACAGCGTGCCGCGAGGGGGACCGTCGCACCCGACAAATTCACCCACGGCTCGTCCGCGCAACGGGTCGCCTGGTTCAGCCGCGGGCTACAGACCGGCAGCATGGAGCAGTGCAACACATTCAAGAAGCAGCAATAGATATTTCCGAGGGATACCAAAATGAGCGATGCAAGCACGACGCCGGCTTCCGAGCCGCGTAAAGTTGGCACGTTGAAAATCCTCGCCGGTCCCGCGGGCCTGCTTCCGCTGCTGGCTCGGGCGTCGATGGACTTCGAGGTCGCCGTGAGGCAAACGGCGCTCGAGTGGACGAAGGCCGGAGCCGGGGTATCGCGCGTCGAGGGCGCTCGGATCGAGAGCGTGCGGCGGGCCGGTCGCGCATTCATCGTGGCGTTCAAGCCGTCCGGCTTTGGCCCGAGGGTACTGACGTTCGGGGCGTCCTCGGACGCGGATGCCGAAACTTGGGTCCAGGCTATCGAAGCGATCAGGTCTTCGACCGCGGTGACGCGGCCGGACGCGCACGATGCCGATGATGCACCAGCCGCCAACGCGACGACGATCAGCCTCACTTACACAGTGGGTGATAGTCCCACCACCAAGAAGTTCGCGTTACTGATCATCGCCTGCGATCCAAGGAATCTGATCGGAATTTGCGACTACTCCGCCGAGGAAATCGCCACCTTCGATGAATTGGTCAACTTCACCTTCCATACCACACTCATGAAAGTAAAGGTCAACGCCGCTACATGGATACAGCACGGTGTGATTTTCGCGCCGGGCCCGTTGGATTTGATGGATGGAAGCGTATACGGATTTCGTAACGAGTCGGTCAAGCAGTTCGGCTTCGATATAGCGAAGAACATGGAATACAACCTTGTCACGGTTTATCAGCTGCTTGGCGTCACTGACGAAAAATGGACCCCGGATCAGTTTCAGAAACTGTTGGAAGAGCAGCTAAAGACCCTGACATGGTGGCCGTTTGGCGAGGCTTATGAGATCCGCACCTCGGTGACGACGCCCTACTTCGACCATTTCAATGCCGACGCGGTGCGGGCGGGAAAGCCGTGGGACCTTCTTGGCAAGCAGGGGGCCAGGAGCACCCTGCTGGCGCATGCCTCCACTTGTTTTGAGTCCGTGCTTCACTGCTGGGGTTACGCCGGGCTGATGCTCGAAGACATACCGGGCGCCAAGCAAGCGTTGCCGCGTGACAAGAACGCGGCGATCGCCATCCTCGGCGCGGGGGTCAGCGGCCTCCTTTTCGCGACCCGCCTGACCAGGTTGGGTTACACCAGTATTGAGATACTCGAGACGTCCGATCAGTACGGCGGCAAAACACACACGTTCGTCGAGAATGGGCCCTATCCGCCCAACTCCCAGGAGCCGACGGTCTGCGAACTGGGCACGTGCTATCTGTCACCCGCCTACGCACCGATGGTTGATGACCTCAGCGCATATTTGGAAGGCAACGAGCAGATCGACTTCACATTGGGCAATTCCGCCTTCCGGGGGATCGCCACGAAGGTCAACTCCCGCCAGACTTCAACGCTCCGCCCGTGATGGACTTCGCCGACTACGTCATCCTGAAGGCGGTGGCGGAAATGGGAAACTCCAACGACGAAGCGAGCCGCATAGAGGCGCAACTTAGTCTGGCCGTCGATCTGGCGACCTATGGGGTGCTGCATCCGCTGTACGTGGGTTGGAACCCGCCGATGCCGGCCACCAAACCTGATAGCCTCAATGGCCCCTTCGGCCAGCAAACCTTTCAGGACTTCCTTAGGGGGCATGATCTCACGGCGTTGGTGGGAAGCCTGCAGTACGGTTACGAGGTACAGGGATACGGGCCCCTGAAGTATATTCCCGCATATTATGGGCTGTTGTGGATAACGCCCCCCACCACTTGGATGATCCTTGTGGACGCGCTGCCGGACTTCATCGTTGAGCTATTGGGATTGAAGAAGGAACCGGTCGTAACCGCTTGGACAAAAGGGTGGGGCGACCTCTGGAAGCAGATGGTGACGAAGCAAAACCTCCAGATTACCTGCAACGCCCAGACGACGTCCGTGGTTCGATCCTGAGCAACTGGGCCGTGGCGCGTCGTACCTATCGCGCCGCTTCCAGCAACGGATGCGCCGTCTTGTTGTCTTGCTGTGTAAGCCAGACCCGCCCGCGTGCGCCGGCGCCGGAGGGGAGGGGTGTCGCCGGATCGTCGATCCAGGCGATCACGTCGCCGATCGGCGTGGCGCGGTCGAGATCGCGCAGCATCAAATGGTAGCCGCCCGGATAGAACGCGGTGCGCGCCCCCGGCGGCAGGCGCTCCCACGCAGCGGCGGCGGCGCGTTTGGGAATCAGATCGTCCTTCCCGCCATACAGAAACAGCGTCGGGCCGGGCATCCGGGGGACATCGGCAAGGGCGGCGTCCATCAAATCAACGAGGCCCTTGATCGCGTCCACGCGGGTCGAGCGCAAGGTCAGCGGGTCGGTCGAGAGGCGCCTTATCGCCGCGCGGTTGTCCGATGCCCTGACCCTCACGATGGACCCGGTCAGGTGCAGGCCCGGCACTGTCCGATCCATCATCCATAGCCCGGCGCGCTCGAATATGTTCATCTCCCCGCGTCCCCAAACGGCGGGCGAGACCAGGATCGTGCCGTCGATCGGCGGCGGATGCGCGGACGCGGCCAGGCAAATCGCCACCGCCCCGCCCATGCTCTCGCCCATCACGTAGAGCTTGCTGGTCGGGTGAGCGGCGCGGACCAGGGCGACCATCGTCCGGGCGTCCGCCACGAGCGTCGCGGTCCCGGGCCAATAGCCGCGCTCCGCCGTCGCGCCGAAGCCGCGCTGATCGGGTGCGACGACTTCGATCCCGGCGGCGGCGAAGGCGGGACCGGGCACTTCCCAGGCATCGCGGCTGTCGTTCATGCCATGCAGCGCCAGGATCACTGCCCGAGGCTCCCCGACTGGGCGCCAGACGCGGTAATCGAGCCGCGTGCCGTCGGCCATGACGAACGCCCCCTCGGCC
>JBAWFF010000201.1:0-7763 GCA_049591635.1 Acetobacteraceae bacterium | reverse complement strand
GGCCGGACGGGGGGCGGGCGGACGCCGCGCTGGACGCGGTGCGCGGGCTGCTCGCCGCCTGAGCCGCTAGGCCACGCCGTATTTCTGGAACCAGGCGAGCATCCGCTTCCAGCCGTCCTCGGCGTCGTCCTTGCGATAGCTCGGGCGGTAATCGGCGTGGAAGCCGTGCGGGGCATCCGGGTAGATGATGAACGAAACCGGCTCGTGCGCCGATTTCGCCGCCGCTTCGGCTTCCTCGATCAACGACATCGGGTTCAAGGCATCCTTGCCGCCGTACAGGCCGAGAACCGGGCAGAGCACCTCATCGACCACGGAGAGCGCGGTCCGCGGCTTGATCGCGTTGGTCGCGCCGCCGAGGACGCCGTACCACGACACGGCGGCCCGCAGATGCGGGTTGTGCGCGGCGTAGAGCCAGGTCTGCCGCCCGCCAGCACAGAAGCCAGTGATCCCGAGGCGGGCGCCGTCGCCGTGGTTTGCCGCCGCCCAGGCGGCGACCGCGTCCATGTCCGACATCATCTGGGCGTCTGGCGCCTTGGCGACGATCGGCCCGTACTGTTGCGCCGACATCGCCTGCGACAGGTCGCCCTCCCGCGCGTAGTACTCGCCGGCGACCGCGAGATAGCCCTGATGGGCGAGCCGGCGGCAGACGTCCTGGATGTATTCGTGGACGCCGAAGACCTCCTCCGTGACCAGCACGATGGGGAACGGGCCGCTGCCCGCCGGGCGCGCGGAATAGGCGGGAAGATGGCCATCGGACACGGGCACCTGAACCTCGCCCGCCTCCAGCCCCTCGGCGCTGGTGTGGATCACCTGCGCCTCCACCCGCGTCGTCGCGAGCGTCAGGCCGGAGATGATCGAGGTCATCATGAAGCCGCGTCGCGGGAGGTCGGGCATGGTTCCTCCTTCTCAGCCGTGCGCCATCGCGGCGCGCAAATTCTCGTCGATCTTGGCGAGGAACGCCTGGGTGTTGAGCCATTTCTGCTTGGTTCCGATGAGGACGGCAAGGTCCTTGGTCATGGAACCGGATTCCACCGTCTCGATGCACACCCGCTCCAGCGTGTCGGCGAAGCGCGTCACCTCGGGCGTGCCGTCGAACCGGCCGCGATAGGCGAGGCCGCGCGTCCAGGCGAAGATCGAGGCGATCGGGTTGGTCGAGGTCTCCTGACCCTTCTGGTGCTGGCGGTAGTGGCGGGTGACCGTGCCATGCGCCGCCTCGCTTTCGACCGTCTTGCCATTCGGGCTCATGAGCACCGAACTCATCAGCCCGAGCGAGCCGAAGCCTTGCGCGACGGTATCGCTTTGCACGTCGCCGTCGTAGTTCTTGCAGGCCCAGACATAGCCGCCGTTCCACTTCAGCGCGCAGGCGACCATGTCGTCGATCAGCCGGTGCTCGTAGGTGAGGCCGCGCTTGTCGAACTCGGCCTTGAACTCGCGGTCGAAAATCTCCTGGAAGCGATCCTTGAAGTAGCCGTCATAGGTCTTCAGGATGGTGTTCTTGGTCGACAGGTACACCGGCCAGCCGCGTTGCAGCCCGTAATTGAAGGTCGCGCGGGCGAAGCCGTCGATCGATTCGCGCGTGTTGTGCATGGCCATCGAGACGCCGGGGCCGGTGAAATCGTGCACGTCGAGCGTCTGCGCGGCGCCACCGCCGGCGGGCTGGAAGGTCAGCGTGACCTTGCCGGGGCCCGGCACCTTCATCTCCACGGCGCGATAGATGTCGCCATAGGCGTGCCGCCCGATGACGATCGGCTTGGTCCAGTGCGGCACTAGGCGGGGCACGTTCTCGCAGATGATCGGCTCGCGGAAGATCGTGCCATCGAGAATGTTGCGGATGGTACCGTTCGGGCTGCGGTACATGCGCTTCAGCCCGAACTCCGTCACCCGCGCCTCGTCCGGCGTGATCGTCGCGCATTTCACGCCGACGCCGTACTTGGCGATCGCGTTCGCCGCATCGACGGTCACCTTATCGTCGGTCGCGTCGCGGTGCTCCATCCCGAGGTCGTAGTATTTCAGGTCGATGTCGAGATAGGGGAGGATCAGCTTGTCCTTGATGAACCCCCAGATGATGCGGGTCATCTCGTCGCCGTCGAGTTCGACGACCGGCGTCTTCACCTTGATCTTGGCCATTCAGTCCTCTGTGGAAATTCTCAAGCGGGGCGATCGGGCATGACCAAAGACCGTCATGGCCGGACTTGTTCCGGCCATCCACGTCTTTCTTGGCCGCAAGCAAAGACGTGGATACCCGGCCTTCGCCGGGCATGACGGCGATGAGGCGGGCGGACATTCGCATCCGGACGGGGCACGGGCAAGCCGGGCGCTCAGGTGGCGCGGCGGCGGCGGCCCCAGCCGAGGAACCTTTTGCGATCGCCTTCCTCGGCGAGCAGGTTCGCGCGCACCCGCAGCACATCGCTGCGCGCCATGAAACCAATCAGCACGCCATCGTCAGCCCGAATGACCGGAACGCGCGCGGCATCCCGCTGGATCATCCGCGTGACGAGGGCGTTGACCGGCTCGTCCGGGTCCGCGGTGGGCATGTCGCGTCCGCCCAATGCCTGGGCCAGCGTCGCGGTTTGGCGTTCCGGGTCGCGCATCGCGTGCAGCGCGTCGGCGCGGTACGCAAGTGCGATGGGCCGGCCCTCGTGATCGATCACCGGATACGCCCGGTGACGCCCTTCGTCGCCGAAGAAATCCACCAGTTTGCCCATGGTCATCTCGGCCGGCAGGGTCTCGACAGCCGTCACCATCACATCCGCGACCCGTGCGACGTCCATCGGGTCGATGCTGTATTCGCGGGTGAGGTGATGCCCGCGCCGCGCCACCTTCTCGGTCAGGATGGATCGCTTCAGGATCAGCACAGTGAACGCGTAGGCCGCGCCGCAAGCGGCGAGCAGCGGCACGATCAGCGCAGCGTCGCCGGTCAGCTCGATGGCGAACATCATCGAGGTCAGCGGCGCGCGCATCGTCCCACCCATCGTCGCCGCCATCCCGATCAACGCCCAATCGCCGGGCCCGGCATTCGGCAGCACCATCCCGAACAATCCACCGACGCAGCCACCAATGATGAGCAGCGGTGCCAACACACCGCCCGAGGTCCCAGACCCTAGCGCGATCGCCCAGATGATCGATTTCACCAGCATCAGGCGGAGCATCCAGCCCGTGGTCATGTCGCCGGTGAGCAGGTGCTCGATATTGATGTAGCCAACCCCGAGAGCCTCGGGAGAGAACACGCCACCGATGCCGACCACGAGGCCGCCGATCATCGGCCACCACATCCAATGGATCGGCAGCTTCCCGAACGCGTCCTCGGCGGCGTACACCATGCCCGTCAGCAAGCCCGAGGCCATGCCGCCGACGATGCCCACGACGACGCAAAGCAACAGGGTGACGCTGTCGAGCGGCATGGAGCCGCTGTGCGGGAACAGCGGACCCAGCGGCAGCAGCCAGCCGCGCTCCACCGCCGCCGTCATGCACGCCACCAGCACTGGGATGAAGCTGCGCGGCTTCCATTCGAACAGCAGCAACTCGACCGCCAGCAGCACCGAGGCGATCGGGGTGCCGAACACTGCCGTCATGCCGGCGCACGCACCGGCGACGAGCAGCGTCTTGCGCTCGGCGGCGCTCATGTTGAACAGCTGGGCGAACAGCGAGCCGAGCGCGCCGCCGGTCATGATGATCGGCCCCTCGGCGCCGAACGGGCCGCCGGTGCCGATCGCGATCGCCGAGGAGAGCGGCTTAAGGAACGCGACCTTCGGCTCGATCCGACTTTGGCCGATCAGGATCGCTTCCATCGCTTCGGGGATGCCGTGGCCGCGGATCTTCTCCGACCCGAAGCGGGCCATCAGCCCGATGATGGCGGAACCGATCACCGGCACCAGGATCGACCATTTTCCCAGATGCGACAGCGAGATGATGATTCCGTGCGCGGTGGTTGCCTGACCGTAGTAGGCAATGCCGGTGACGAGGGAGATCAGCCGCAGCAGGACCCAGGCGGTGCCGACGCCGAGGCTGCCGACGACGATCGCCATCGCCGCCAGGACCAGCACGCGCGGGTTGGTGGTGAAGTCGCCGAACTCCTGGAGCCGGGCGTGAGGGGTCGTTTTGGGGGACATGGCCGCGCGTATATCTCGCACTGCGGCATGATGAATAGGGGGATAGCGCGGCCGGCGTGAGATTGACTAAAGGAAACTACGAGCCGCACGCCGGCTTTCGTCGCGCCGTGCGCGGTTTCGTGGTCTTTAGCGAGCCGGACCTTTTGCGGTCGCGGCTCGCGCCTGGCCCGGCATCAGCCGTTGGCGCGGGCGGCGATATGCGTGTCGACGTTCTCCGGGGCCATGAGCTGGGTGTATTCGCCGATCATCGTCGCCGGTGCCAGCTCGATCATCAAGCGGTTCTCCACCCAGAACTCGATGACATGGAAGAACGGCTTCTGCCCCGGCGCGCCGCGGCCGAACAGCTTGGTGCGCCAGCCCTCGCGCGCGCCGATGCGCTCGATCTCCTCGCGATCGGCGGGCACCGACAGGAGGAAATGGAACGGCGAGGTAGGCGGCAGAACCTGGTCGCGCAGCCCGCTGACCTGCGCGTCGTCCTGGCCGGGCAGCAGGGTGGTGTCGGCGGGGTAGACCTCGACCATCGTGCCGTGCTCGTCGCCGCTGATCGCCATGAACGAGTCCGCGATTTGTCCCGGAAACGGACGCGTGTGGCCATGCATGATCTCGGCGAGCACGTCGGCGACGTGGCGCGGGGCACGGGCGGAGATGGAGACATGGTGGATCATCGTGCGGCTCCTTTGTGTCAGAATCCGTCGCGGATCACGTCGCGCGCGAAATAGGTCAGGATCAGGTCGGCCCCGGCGCGCTTGAACGCCCCAAGAGTCTCGCGCACGACTTGGCGTTCGTCAATCGCGCCGGCGGCGGCGGCGAACTTGATCATCGCGTACTCGCCGCTGACCTGATAGGTGGCCAGCGGCAGCAAGGTGCGCTCCCGCAGACGCGCCAGCACGTCGAGATAGGGCAGGCCCGGCTTGACCATCAGGATGTCGGCGCCCTCGGCCTCGTCGGCGAGGGATTCGCGCAGTGCCTCGCGCCCATTGCCCGGGTCCATCTGATAGGTCTTGCGGTCGCCCTTCAGGTCGCAGCCGGAGGCCGCGCGGAACGGACCGTAGAACGCGGAGGCGAATTTCGACGAGTAGGCCATGATCGGGGTCTGCTCGTGCCCGGCGCCGTCGAGCGCGTGGCGGATCGCCGCGACTTGGCCGTCCATCATCGCCGAGGGCGCGATCATGTCGGCCCCCGCGTCGGCGGCGATGACCGCCTGGCGGGCGAGGTTCTCGATCGTAACATCATTGCCGACGTGGCCGTGCTCGAGCGGCCCGCAATGGCCGTGATCGGTGTATTCGCAAAAGCAGATGTCGGGAATCACCACCAGGTCGGGCGCGGCGTCCTTGGCCGCGCGCACCATCCGCGCCACCAGCCCGTCGGGACGGCAGGCATCGCTGCCCGATGCGTCCTTGTGATGGGAGACACCGAACAGCACCACGGCGCGCACCCCGTCCCGGGCGATGGCCTCGATCTCGCGCGCGAGGTGGCGCTCCGGGATGCGATCGACGCCCGGCATCGCGGCGACCGGTTGGGCGCGGTCGATGCCCTCCTCGACGAAGATCGGAAAGACGAGGTCGCGCGCGGTGACCGAGGATTCACGCACCAGATCGCGCAGCCCGGAGGAGCCGCGAAGGCGGCGCAGGCGCACGGTGGGAAAGCGGCCGACTTGCATGGTCGGGTCTCCTGGAAACGCACGGTGCCATACGCCCGGGCGGGGGCGTTGCCAAGGTGACGGATCCCGTCCCTCGCGCGATCGCCCGCCCTGGACTATCGTCACCGTCGAACCAAAGAGAAATCCCTCGCGGGGAGGCGCACGATGATCACGAAATTCGACAGTCTCTATGCCGGCCATGTCGATCTGACCGATGTCGGCTACGGCGGCACGCCGATCAACGACCGACGATACGACAACAAGCACCTCGCGACCGCGCTGAGCAAGGCGCAGGCACAAGCGCAGCTCATGGACCGCATGGGTTACAACGCGTTCTGGATGGCCGAACACCATTTCCAACGCGAAGGCACCGAGTGCATCCCGAACGTGCTGATGATGGCGCTGCATCTGACGCATGTGACGCAGCGGCTGAAGATCGGCTGCGGCTTCAATATCGCCCCGATGTGGCATCCGCTGCGGCTGGCGGAGGATTATGCGATGGCCGACATCCTGAGCGGCGGGCGCGTCGTGTTCGGGCTAGGCCGCGGCTATCACACCCGTGAGGTGGAGACATTCGGTTCGGCGCTGCTGGACCAGGCGGCCAACCGCGAATTGTTCGAGGAACAGGTCGACGTCATCTTCAAGGCATTCAATGAGGATAGTTTCAGCCATAAGGGCAAGCACTACACTTTGCCGCCGGAGGTGCCGTATCGCGGTTATACGCTAAGGGAACTCACCTTGGTGCCGCGGCCGCTGCGCCTGCCGGTGGAGACCTGGCAGCCGATCCAGAGCGGCACCGGCCGCGCGCTGGAATTCATGGCCAAGCACGGCATCCAAGGCATGGTCGGCGGCGGCTCGGCGGAGGGCGGGGCGATGCACAAGGTGGTGCTCGGCTGGCAAGAGGCCCATGCCAAGATGGGCAAGCACATCGAGCTGGGAGAGCGGCTGTGCTTCGGGTTCCATTTCTACATGGCCGACAGCCGCGAAGCTGGGATTCGGAAGGCGGCGAAATACTACGAAGAGAATATGAAAATGTTTGGTGAACTGCGCCTGGTTCGCGCGCTGAGCGAGGAGCAGATCGAGATCATGCGCGATCCGGCGCGCGCCCCGCACGCCAAGCTGCCGCGCATCGAGGATGCGATCGATGCGGGCGGGTTTCTGTGCGGCTCCCCGGCGCAGATCATCGACCACATCAAGGCGCTGGAGGAGAAATATCCGGCGCTCGACCGGGTCTCGGTCAGCCTGTCGGTGGGTGTGCCGGAGTCCGAGGCGTTGGAGCAGCTCGAGCGTTTCGCGACCGAGGTGATGCCGGCGTTCAAGGGCGCCAAGACGCGCGCGCCGGCTTTGACGGGGTGATACTAAAGGGTTTCGACCCGCGACGGATCCGAGTGGGGATATGGGTCGCTTGGTACAGGGGCCATCACCCATGGCATGTCACGGTACGCGCATCCGATAGACCCTCGCCGAGGTCCCGCCATAGAGCGCCGTCTTCTCGCTCGCCGACGCTCCGGTGGTTATGTGCTTGAAGGCGTTCCATAGCTCGGTGTAGCCACAAGACTGCTTATCGGGCGGAAAATTGCTCTCGAACATGCAGCGGCCGGAACCGAACGCCTCGATGCAGGTCTCGACATAGGGGCGCCACGCCGCCGCCAGCTCCTTCGACGACGGCGGAGCCTCGCGTTCGTGGAAATCAAAGCCCAGGTTGATCATGCCGAGGCCGCCAAGCTTGACGTTGACGTTCGGGCATTTCGCCAGCTCGGCGATGTCGGCGGACCAGCTCTTGAGGATTTCGGCTTGGTGTCCCGCGTAGGGGCCGACGTTCAGCATCCCGCCGACGTGGTCGAGGATGATCGTCGTGTCGGGAAACGCGCGAGCGAGGTCCGTCAACTCGGGGATCTGCGGGAAATACAGCCAGGAATCGAACGACAATCCAAGCTTGGCCAATTGGGCGAAGCCGGCGCGGAACTCCGCTTCCATCAGCTGATGCGGCTTGACGAAGCGCGAGACGTATTTGC
>JBAWFF010000200.1:0-11397 GCA_049591635.1 Acetobacteraceae bacterium | reverse complement strand
CATTCGGGCCGGGCGTGCGGTCGCTGTGGCTGGAGATTGGCGCGGGCGGCGGCGAGCACGCGGCGGATCTGGCCGCGGCGCACCCTCACGCGGCCCTGATTGCCTGCGAGGTCTACGAGAACGGCATTTGCTCGCTGCTATCTCGCTTGGTGCCGGAGGGCGGCGAGGCGGACGCCGGCTTGCCGGGAAATCTGCGCATTTGGGCCGATGACGGGCGCGTGCTGCTGCGGCTTTTGCCGGATGCTTGCCTGGAGCGGCTGTTCCTCATGTTTCCCGATCCTTGGCCGAAGACGCGCCATGCCAAGCGCCGCTTCGTTCATCCAGACCTGCTGGGCGAGCTGGCCCGTGTGCTGAAATCGGGGGCCGAATGGCGGCTGGCGAGCGATGACCCCACCTATCAGGCCTGGGTAGACGAGATAATGGGGGCGCAGGCGCTCTTCGCGCCGGCGCGGGCGGTTGTTACCCGGCCGCCGGGATGGCCACCGACCCGCTACGAGGCCAAGGCGCTGCGAGCGGGCCGGTCGCCCCGTTATTGGAGCTTCGTCCGGATGTGAGGGAACAAGGTTTTGGACGATCGACGTGACATCGACCTGCGGATGCGCCAGCGCGACCTCCTGGCGGAACTCGGAACCCAGGCGCTGAGGGGCCCGGATATCGACCACCTGCTGCAAGAGGCGTGTCGGCTGGTAGCCGACGGCATGGGCGTCAGGTTCTGCAAGGTATTGGAACTGCTTCCGGGGAAGCAGCGCCTGCTGGTCCGCGCCGGTGTCGGATGGCACGAGGGGGTCGTGGGACACGCGGAGTTGAGCGCCGATGACGGCTCCCCAGCCGGTCACGCCTTGCGGACGGCGGCGCCCGTCATCGCCAACAATCTCGCCAATGAGACTCGCTTCCGCACGCCGCAATTGCTGCTCGATCACGGCATCCGGCGGGCGATGAACATCATTGTCAGCGGCGATGGCCACCCGTTCGGCGTTCTCGAGGCCGACAGCCAGTATCCTGGCGATTTCTCCGAAGATGACATCTCGTTCTTGCGGGCCGCGGCAAACCTTCTCGGAATGGCGATCGAGCGTGATCGCCGCGAGGCGGAGTTGCGCCAGGAGGTGCGCCAGCGCGAGATCGTCGTGCGAGAGGCCGACCACCGCATAAAGAACTCCTTGCAGCTGGTCGCCAGCCTCCTGACGCTGCAACGCTCCCGGCTGGAGCTTCCGGAAGCGGTGGCGGCGCTGGACCAGGCGATCGCCCGGGTGTTCGCGATCGCCGAAAGCCATCGCGCCCTGCACCAGAGCACCGATCTTCGGACCGTCGTGCTCGGCCGGGTTCTGGCCGATATCTGCGAACATCTCGGCCAACTCAGCGCGACGGTGGCGATCGGGTGCAGCTGCGAGGCGGGCATCGAACTGGACGCGGAGCGGGCGATCCCGCTGGGCTTGATCGTGAGCGAACTGCTGACCAACGCCTTTCGTCATGCGTATCCTGACGGCAAACGCGGCATGGTCCGCGTTCGCGCCGGCCTGGACGGGGAAACGATCGAGATCGCGGTGAGCGACGATGGCGTGGGCATGGCCGAAAACGCGGGCGGTAGCTCCGGCAGCCTCGGCACGACGATCGTGAACGCGCTGGTTCGCCAGATCGGGGCCGACTTCACGCTCCACTCGGTCCCGGGCGAGGGCACGCAGGCGACCCTGCGGCTGCCCCTTGTAGTGGCGGAGACGCCAGCGCCGGGGTGAAGGGTCAGGCGACCACAAGGGTGCGGCGGGCAAGGAACTGGCGCCCGGCCCGCAGGGCGGGTTGTTCGACCCGCTTGTGCAGCACCCACGCCAGCCCGAGCGGCAGGACGACGGCGCCCGGCACCCAAAGCAGGGTGAACAGCAACCCGTCACCCTGGGCGTAGCGCGCAAGCAGCAGGCCAAGCACCTTCTGCACCGGCTCGTTCATCAGGTAGATCGAGTAGGAAGCGGCCCCGGCGATCAGCAGCGGCGGCGCCCGCAGGATCGCCGCGAGCCATCGCAGCAAGCCCCAGCCAGCGGCGCCCGGAGAGGCCCGCTGCGCGAGGAGAACGGCCGTCCAGACCAATGGAGCGGCGAGCTTGCCCAGGCCGCCCTGCGCCACGCAGAGCGCGACGACCGCGCAGACCGCGAGCGCGAAGCGCCCGGCGGCGCGGGGGGCCGCGTCGATCCCCCAGCCGGCGCTGGCGACCCCGAGGGCGAAATACTGGGCCTTGTTGGGCAGGAAGGCCTTGCTGAACCGCCAGGTTTCCGGGCCCGCCCACGCCCACGCCAGGGCCAGGACGGAAATCGCCAGAAACAGCCGCGAGAGCCTCGCCAGCGTACGCGCCGGATCGGCGGCGCGTAGCGTCGGCGCCAGCGCGGCGATCAGCACGTAGAATTGCCACTCCGTGCTCAAGCTCCAGGCGCAGCCGAGGAAGCTTATCCAGGCGTTAGGGAGCACGGCGTCAGGGATCAGACCATGCGACATGGTCAAGTGGGCGCCGATTTCGGCGACCCAGTGGGTGGGCCAGCCGGTGGACCAGACGGCGCGGCCCGGATCGCCGGCGGCGACCCACGGCATCCAGGGCAACGCGGTCGGCAGAGGCTGCACCGGGATGGCGATCGCGAACACGACCAGGAACGCCGGCATGGTGCGGGCCGCCCGGGCAAACAGGAAACGGCCGCGGTCGTAGGCAAAGCTGTCGAGGGAGCGGACGATCACCATGCCGCTCAGCACGAAGAACAGGTCGACCGCCGCCTCCCCGTGCGCGAGGGGCTCCTTGATCCAGACCGGCAGCACGGTAAAGGCGGCCATGTGCGAGACGAGCACATACAGCGCCAACACCCCCCGCAGGCCGTCGAGACATTCGAGCCGCCGCGCCAAGTCCCACCTCCGCCGTCAGGCTTGGCAGAGACCTCTTAACAATCGGTCAAACCTTTGGGATGATTGTCTGCCGCGAGCGCACGGGGTGCGTTTCCAGTCTACCACGCCCCATCTGGGAGCTCATGCGAAACGCAGTGCCATCGTGCGAAGGATCATGGATGATGTCGTCGGGCAAGGTGCGGGCCGGCCACGGCCTGCATATCCTGCTGGTCGAGGACGAGCCACTCATTGCGGAGCTGTTCGCCGACACGCTGATGACGGACGGCCACGATGTTTCGGTCGCCGCCGATGGACAGGAGGCGCTCGATCTGTTCACGGAAGCGGACGCGGTTGGCCGTCCCTATGACCTCCTCGTCACCGATGTCAGGATGCCGCGCATGGATGGGGTGGCGCTGACCCGCCGGCTGCGTGCTGTCCAACCGGATTTGCCGGTGGTCGTGGTAAGCGGCTACGCCTCGCCCGAGCAGCTCTCGATGCTGGCGACCACCGAGCGGGCGCCGGTCGTGATGCTGGCGAAACCGGTGAGTCTGGCGCGCCTGCGAACCGCGGTGCGCGGGGCGACGCGGCATTAGAAATCCAGATCGGCGTAGTGTTCCGGCGGGGTGACGCCGGGGACGCGGTCGCCTAGCACGCCCCGGAAGCTGGGGCGGGACTTCATGCGGGCGTACCAGTCCTTTGCCGCCGGCGCGACGGTCCAATCGACGTCGCCGATATAGTCAAGCGTCGAGAAATGCGCCGCGGCGGCGAAATCGGCGAGCGAGATATTGGCGCCAGCCAGCCAGCGCCGCGTCTCGCTGAGCCAGCCGACATACTCGAGGTGGTGCTTGATGGCGGTGTAGCCCGTCCGCAATGCGGCGGCATCGGGATTGCCGCGTCCGAGCAGCCGCTTCATGTGCTTTTCTCCCACCAGGTTGCGCGTCACCTCGGCGGCGAACTTGCCGTCGAACCAGGCGACGAGTCGGCGCACCTCGGTGCGTTCGGCCAAGGTGGCTCCGAACAGCGGGGTGTCGGGGTAAGCTTCTTCCAGATACTCGCCGATCACTCCCGAATCGGGGATCACCAGCCCGTGGTCCTCGATCAAGGTCGGGACGGTGCCGGCCGGATTGAGTTCGAGGTATTCGGGGCGGCGCTCCCAGACCTTCTCGACGCGCAGTTCGAAGGGCAGGCGTTTCTCGGAAAGGACGAGGCGGATTTTGCGGGCGAAGGGTGAGAGCGGCAGGTGGTAAAGGATACGCATCACCGATGTTTATCGCATTCCATCGGTGATGCGCCAACCCGCGTCGATGGCCCGGTCCTGGCCGGCTTTCTTGGGCGCCTGCGCTGTGCCGATGGGCGCGCGTCCTCGGGCTTGACCCGAGGACGGTGCTGTCGATCATGGCGTATTCGTTGTCGGCATCCGTTGCCAGTTGCTCGAACAGCCTGCTGCCAGACGCAGTTCTTGGCCCAGCGGGAGAACCGGGTATGCACCTTGATCGGGTCGCCGAACAGCTCCCGGCAGATCGCGCCACGGAATGCCGGCCCAGGAACGGTAGAGCACCGCCTCGACGAACAGCCGGTTGTCGCGCGCGCTCACGGCGATATGACCGGAACGGCCGGGCAGCAATCCTTGATTCGCTCCCACCGGTCGGCGCGAAGGGCGTAGCGGCGCATGGTCAACCAACGACGCCTATTGGGGCAGCCTCCGCAGCGGCTCCGATTTTATGTTCGCGGGCTCCGGCAACGCCGCGTCGGTCTCCGCCTCGCTCAACGCGGGTGCCTCGGTCGTGCGGCCGAACGACGGCACGGTGGTCAACTTCGTCGGCGGCACCGGCGGGGTGAGTGTCGTGTCGTCGTAGACGGCCTGCCGACTCGTGCGGCCTCGTGATCTGCTGGACATTGGCGCGAGAGTGGGAGACTAGTGCGTCGTCTCCATATGAAGGGCACTCCAGCGATCAGCGGCATGGCGCGGAAGGATGGTTCGCGATGAGTGAGGTGCGGGAAGCAATAGAGGTCGCCGCGGGCGACATTGCGGCGGAACTGAAGCGAAGGGGCATTGGCTCCGATGAGAAGGTTACGCTTATCATCGAGCCAGAACGGGAAGTCATCCCTGGCCGCCGGGCGTCACGTGCGCGCGTCGTCGCGGCAGGGCTGAGCGATGACGATATCGACCGGCTCATCAAGCAGGCGCAGCAGGACGTTGAATCGTCGCTTGGATGAGGGCCGTCGTCGATACAAATGTCTTCGTCAGCGCCGCTCTGAAAGACAAATCCCTTCCGGCCCTCGCGCTTCGCGTGGTCGAGCAGCGCGGCACGCTTCTGAAATCCAGGGCCACCGAAGGCCAGCTATTCGCCGTGCTAGCGCGCCCGCATATCGCTGCCTTGATCGAGCCGAGCACCGTCGATTGGATACGCGGCCTTATGGCCCGAGCCGAAGCCATAGTGATTGCTGAACGTATCGCCGCGTGCCGCGACGCGACTGACGACAAGTTTCTCGAGCTCGCGGTGAACGGCAAGGCCGATCTGGTCGTATCGGGCGACGCCGACCTGCTCGTGCTCAATCCGTTTCGCGGCATCCCGATCGTGCCGCCCGCGACGGTCGTGCGAGAAACCGCGCGCCGGTGACCCGAGTGCGGTCCCAACCTCCGGGTCGAGGAGAGTCGCGGAGGAAAGTCGTGATTGAGTGGACTCTATGCTTGGTTCGCCTCCGCAACTAGGCGGTGGCAATTATTTTTGTTGACTTTGTATTCCGATCGACCACGAACACGGCAACGAAATACCAGTTCCAACACAATAGCTGTTGCGGGCTGTGCGACCGGGTCGAAGCCACTCGATCCGAGCTTGCTCAACGCAAAATCACTGAGTGCGGTCCAGCTGCGGAGCATGGTCGTGGGCCATACCGTCAATGGCGTAACCCCGGATGGACAGCCGTATAAAGAGGTATTCAACCCCGACGGTACCCTCCAGGGCAATTCGGTGGAGCGTTCTACTGGCGCGCCGATCACGGACTCCGGCCATTGGCAACTGGTCGGCGACAAGATGTGCATTACGTGGGAGATGTGGCAGAATGGAGCTATACGCTGCCACAAGATGCTTTCCTTAGGCGACCGGTTGGGGTGGTCCAACGGAGACGCACTGAGCATTTCCTAGCAGCGCCGAAGCCGCGCAGCCTTGTCATCGCGAGCTGCCGGCAGGCGGTGTGGCGATCCAGGCCAAATTTCCGCGAGTGTGCCTGGAGTGCTTCACTTCGCGCCGCGGGGTTCGCAATGATGTCATGTGGTGGTCTCATCTGAACCCTAGCCGTGCTGAAACTGAAGGCGTGGATGGTCGGCCTTCGCCGACCATGACGGAGAGAGGACAGCGGCCGTTCGATTGAAGCGATTGCTTTTGAGCCTTTTCCTACGCCCGCCGCGCCTCCTCCGCCTCCTCTGCCAGCGGCACCGGCAGGTAACGCACGTACTCCTTGGGCACGATCTGCCACATGTGCGGCAACGTCCGGTGCCAGTCGTGCAGCAGCCGCTCGGCGTAGCGCGAGCTGGTCTCCGCGACGTGGCGGGCGACCAGATCGCGGGCGACCGCGTCCCAATGCGGATGGGCGACGCGCTGCCAGGTGAGCGTGTCGGGGTTCAGCCGCTTCTCGAACAGCTCGTCGGGGTCGTACACAAACGCCATCCCGCCGGTGAAGCCGGCGCCGAAATTGTCGCCCAGCTGGCCCAGGATGACGACGGTGCCACCGGTCATGTATTCGCAGGCGTTCGACCCGCAGCCCTCGACCACCGCCTCGGCGCCCGAGTTGCGGACCGCGAAGCGCTCCCCCGCCTGCCCGGCGGCGAACAACGCCCCCGCCGTCGCGCCGTACAGCACCGTGTTGCCGATGATGGTGTTCTCGTTGCTGCGCAGCGCCGAGGACGGACCGGGACGCACCACGATGGTCGCACCCGACAATCCCTTGCCCACATAGTCGTTGGCGTCGCCGAACACTTCGAGCTTCAGCCCCTGCACCGCGAACGCACCCAACGACTGTCCGGCCGAGCCGCGCAGCCGTACCGTCAAGTGCCCGGGCTGCAAGCCGGTCATGCCGAAGCGGCGGGTGATCTTCGAGGATATCTTGGTGCCGATCGCCCGATGCGTGTTCCGGATCGAGTATTGCAGCTGCATCTTCTCGCCGTGCTCGAACAGCGCCGCCGCGTCGGCGATCATCTGCGCGTCCAGCGTCTCCGGTACCTCGTTGCGTCCCTCCAAGGTGCAATACCGCGCGTACGGCCCCGGATCGGCCTGCGCGAGCAGCGGGTTGAGATCGAGATCGTCGAGAATGTCGGCCCCGCGGCTGACCTGCTGGAGAAGGTCGGTGCGCCCGATCACCTCGGCCAGAGTGCGGACACCGAGTTGGGCGAGAATCTGGCGCACGTCTTCGGCGATGAAGGAAAACAGGCTGATGACCTTCTCTGGCGAGCCGCCGAACTTGGCGCGCAGCGTCTCGTCCTGCGTGCAGACCCCGACCGGACAGGTGTTGGAGTGGCACTGGCGGACCATGATGCAGCCCATCGCGATCAGACTGGCGGTGCCGATGCCGAACTCCTCGGCGCCGAGCATCGCCGCGATCACCACGTCGCGCCCGGTCTTCAGCCCGCCATCCGTCCGCAGCCGCACGCGGTGGCGCAGCCGGTTCAGCATCAGCACCTGATGCGTCTCCGACAGTCCCATCTCCCACGGCAGGCCAGCGTATTTGATGGAGCTTTGCGGGCTGGCGCCGGTCCCGCCCGAATGGCCGGAGATCAGGATCGCGTCGGCCTTCGCCTTGGCGACGCCGGCGGCGATCGTGCCGATGCCGGAACGCGACACCAGCTTCACGCACACCGCGGCATCCGGGTTGATCTGCTTGAGGTCGTAGATCAGCTGCGCGAGGTCCTCGATCGAATAGATGTCATGGTGCGGCGGCGGGCTGATCAGCATCACCCCCGGCGTGGAGTGCCGCAGCCGGCCGATGAGGCCGGAGACCTTGAGGCCGGGCAGCTGCCCGCCCTCTCCGGGCTTGGCGCCTTGGGCGATCTTGATCTCGATCTCGCGGCAGTTGTTCAGGTATTCCGCCGTCACGCCGAAACGGCCCGAGGCGATCTGCTTGATCGCCGAACTGGCGTTGTCGCCGTTGCCGCGCGGCTTGTAGCGCGCCGGGTCCTCGCCGCCCTCGCCGCTGTCGGAGCGGGCGCCGATGCGGTTCATTGCGATCGACAAGGTCTCGTGCGCCTCGGGCGATAGCGCGCCCAAGGAGATGCCAGGCGATACCAGGCGCTTGCGGATTTCCGTGATGCTCTCGACCTCATCGACGGAAATCGGCTCGCGGCCGTCGAGGCGGAAGTCGAGCAGATCGCGCAGGGCGACCGGCGGCAGCTTGCGCACCGCCTCGGCATAGCGGCGATAGGTGGCATAGCTGTCGGTGGTGACCGCCGTTTGCAACAAATGGATCAGGCCGGGGTCGAAGGCATGCGTCTCCCCGCCGTGCCGGCGGAGCTTGTAGACGCCGCCGATCGGCAAGGTGATGACGTCCGCATCCCACGCCGCCGCGTGCTGATCGAGCATCTTGCGGGCGATGCCAGGCAGGCCGATGCCGGAGATACGCGACGCCATGCCGGGGAAGAACTCGGCCACCAGCGCGCGGGACAGCCCGATCGCCTCGAAATTGTAGCCGCCGCGATAGGACGAGATGACGGCGATGCCGAGCTTGGACATTACCTTGAGCAGGCCCTTGTCCACCGCCTTCTTGTAGCGGTTGACCGCCTCCTTCAGCGTCATCGCGCCGAACAGGCCGCGCCGATGGCGGTCGGCGATACTCTCCTGCGCGAGATAGGCGTTCACCGTCGTCGCGCCGACGCCGATCAGGACGGCGAAGGTGTGGATATCGACGCACTCGGCGCAGCGGACGTTCAAACTGGTGAAGGTCCGCAGGCTCTGGCGGACCAGATGCGTATGAACCCCGCCGGTCGCGAGGATCATCGGAATCGCGGCGCGATCCGGCCCCTGATCCTCGTCGGTCAGGACCACATGCGTGCAGCCGGCGCGTACCCCCTCCTCCGCTTCACGGCGGATGCGTTCTAGCGCCGCGCGCAGGCCCGCCTCGCCCTCGCCGGCGGGAAATGTGCAATCGACCGTGCAGGCCGAGGTGCCCATGAAGGCGCGCATCGCCTGGAACTCGGCGGTGGACAGCACCGGGCTTTCCAGTTGCAGCAGGTCGCACTGGGTCTTGTCCTCGTCGAGCACGTTGCCGAGGTTGCCCAGCCGCGTCTTCAGGGTCATCACGCGCGTCTCGCGCAAGCTGTCGATCGGCGGGTTGGTGACCTGGCTGAAGCCCTGGCGGAAGAAATGATGCAGGCCGCGATAGCGATCGGACAGCACGGCGATCGGGGTGTCGTCGCCCATGCTGCCGACCACCTCCTGGGCGTCCTCCACCATCGGATGCAGGATCGTCTCCAGCTCCTCCAGGGTGAAACCGGCGGTTACCTGCCGGCGGCGGAGTTCCTCGTTGGAGAACAGGATCGGCTCGGCTGCGTCGGTCTTGACGATGTGGTCGATCTCGAGGATGCGCTTCGCCCATTCCCCGAAGGGCTGACGGGCGGCGAGCATGTCCTTCATCTCGTCGTCGCGGTAGAAACGTGCCTCGTCGAGATCGACGCCGATCGTCTGGCCAGGGCCGACCCGGCCCTTTTCGACGACCAGCTCGCCATCGATCTTCACCATGCCGGTTTCCGACCCGACGATCAGCAGACCGTCCGAGGTCATGGTGTAGCGCAGCGGGCGCAGGCCGTTGCGATCGAGCCCGGCGATGATCCAGCGTCCGTCGGTCGCCGCGATCGCGGCGGGGCCGTCCCACGGCTCCATGACGGCGTTGCAGTAAAGGAAAAGGTCCTTGTGGGCGCGCGGCATCGTCGCGTCTTGGCCGATCGAGGCCGGGATCATCAGCGCCTTCGCCATTGGCGCATCGCGGCCGGAGCGGACCATCAGCTCGAAGACGTTGTCCAAGGTCGCGGTGTCGGAGCCGCCCGCCTGCACGATCGGCTTCACGTCCTCCAGGTACGGTCCAAGCTCGTCGGCGGAAAGCCGCGTCTCGTGGCTCTTCATCCAGTTGATGTTGCCCGCGACGGTGTTGATCTCGCCGTTATGGGCGAGCACGCGGAACGGCTGGGCAAGCCGCCAGGTCGGGAAGGTGTTGGTCGAATATCGCTGGTGATAGATCGCGAAGCGCGAGGCGAAACGGGCGTCGAGCAGGTCGGGGTAGAACTCGCTGAGATGCTCGGCGAGGAACATGCCCTTGTAGATGATCGTCCGTGACGACAGGGAACAGAAGTACAGTTCGGGGATTTGCGCCGCGATCGCCTGCTTTTCGATGCGCCGGCGGATCACGTAGAGGTCGCGCTCGAACTCCGCTTGCGCGGTGCCCTTCGGATTCCAGAGCATGATCTGCTCGATCTCGGGGCGCGTCGCGTTGGCCTTCTCGCCGATGCACTCGACGTTGATCGGCACCTGACGCCAGCCATAGATCAGGTAGCCGAGGTCGAGGATCTCGGTCTCCACGATCTGCCGGCACCGCTCTTGCGCGCCGAGGTCGGTCTTGGGCAGGAACACCTGGCCCACCGCGATCGGCCCGGGCATGAGCTTGGCCCCGCCGCGCTGCACGGCGTGGGCGAAGAAGTCCTGCGGGATTTCTATGTGGATGCCGGCGCCGTCGCCGGTCTTGCCGTCGGCATCGACCGCGCCGCGATGCCAGACCGCCTTGAGCGCGTCTATGCCGGCCTGCACCACCGCTCGCCTGGGCTTGCCGTCGAGGGCGGCGATGAACCCGACGCCGCAGGAATCGTGCTCCTGCGCCGGGTCGTAGGTGTGGGCAAGGGTGGCGCGGTTGGCGTGCCAGGAGGCGAGGAAGTCGGTAGCGGATTCGTGCTGTGCGTCCATGTCGTCCTCCTCAACCCTCACCCGCTCCGTTTCGCGGAGCGACCTCTCCCGCAAGGGCGGGAGAGGTGACATTGCACCTCTCGTTCACCTCTCCCGCCCTTGCGGGAGAGGTCGCCGCGCCCTCGCGCGGCGGGTGAGGGCCTTAATCCGCGGCCATCGCCAGCGTCTGCTGCTGCTCCACGTACGCATGAATCTGCGCCGCCGCGTCGCGGCCGTCGCGGATCGCCCAGACCACGAGGCTCGCCCCGCGTACGATATCCCCCGCCGCGAACACGCCGGGCAGGCTCGTCATGAAGCTGCGGTGGTCGATCTTCAGCGTGCCCCAGCCGGTGACGGCGAGCGCCGATTCGCCGAACATCGCCGGCAGGTCCTCGGGATCGAAGCCCAGCGCCTTGATCACCAGATCGGCCTTCAGCGTGAAATCGCTGTCCGCGATCGGCTCGACCGCTTGGCGTCCGGTCGCGTCGGGCAGCCCGAGATGCATCCGCACCGCGCGCACCCCCTCGACGGCATCGCCGCCGGTGAACGCCTCCGGCGCGGTGAGCCAGACGAACTCGACGCCCTCTTCCTCGGCGTTCTTCACCTCGCGCATCGAGCCCGGCAT
>JBAWFF010000199.1:0-1703 GCA_049591635.1 Acetobacteraceae bacterium | reverse complement strand
CCCAAGGAGGAGGCCGCCGACAATGATCACGATGGCGACAATGCCGCCCACCGCGCCCCTTCCCCCAACGGGAAGTCGGCGGCCCGACCCGCGCAAATCCTCGACGTTGCCGCTTTCCCTCTCGTCATCCAACCGCATGGCATGACCTCCGTCCTGGTCAAACGATGTCCGCGGCCGCCCCGCGAGGTCAAGCTACAGCACGGTGGTGTTCCAGGGCCTTGCCGCCGCCAGGATGCTACTGTCGCCGAGGAAAACTGGAGAGGACGGACGACCCAGGAATGACACCGGCCGCTCTGATCCGCGACAAGGCGCTCGCCCTAGGCTTCGACGCCGTCGGGTTTTGCCGTGCCGAACTTGGCCCGGAAGCGCGCGAGCGGCTTGGCGCCTTCCTCGCCGCCGGTCAGCACGGCGACATGGGCTGGATGGCGGCCCGTTCCGAGCAACGCGCGCAACCGCGCGCGCTGTGGGCGGAGGCGCGCAGCGTGATCGCGCTCGGCCTGTCCTATGCCCCGGACGGCGATCCGCTCGCCACGCTGGAGCGGCCCGATCGCGGCAACGTCTCCGTCTACGCGCGCGGGCGAGACTACCATGATGTCGTGAAGGGGATGCTCAAGCACCTCGCGCAATTCGTGGTCTCGCGCTTCGGCGCCGGCGTGAAGGTGTTCGTCGACACCGCCCCGGTGATGGAGAAGCCGTTGGCCGGGCGCGCCGGGCTCGGCTGGCAGGGCAAGCACACCAATCTGGTCTCCCGCCAGTACGGCTCCTGGCTATTTCTGGGCGAGGTCTACACCACGCTCGACATCCCGCCCGACGAGCCGCACGAAGACCGCTGCGGCAGTTGCTCGCGTTGCCTGGACATATGCCCGACGGCCGCCTTCCCGGCACCCTACCGGCTCGATGCCACCCGCTGCATCTCCTACCTGACGATCGAGCACGCCGGGCCGATCCCGCACGAATTGCGCCCGCTGATGGGCAACCGCATCTACGGGTGCGACGACTGCCTCGCCGTCTGCCCGTGGAACCGCTTCGCCCGCGCCAGCCCGCACGAGAAACTGCGCGCCCGCGAGGACCTGACCGCGCCGCGCCTCGCCGCCCTCGCCGCCTTGGACGACGCGGGCTTCCGCACCATGTTTACCGCATCGCCGGTCAAGCGCATCGGGCGGGACCGCTTCGTGCGCAACGTCCTGATAGCCATCGGCAATTCGGCCGACCCCACGCTCCGCGCCGTCGCGGCGCGCCTGACGGGCGATCCGAACCCGGTCGTCGCCGAGGCCGCCGCCTGGGCGGCCGATCGTCTGGAGGGCACATGCGGACCGAAACCGACAGCCTCGGCTCCATCGACATCCATCCCGACCGCTACTGGGGGCCGCAGACCGAGCGCGCCCGCCGCCTGTTCCAGATCGGCACCGAGCACTTCCCGCCCGGCCTGATCCACGCGGTCGGCTTGCAAAAACAGGCGGCCGCCGAAGCCAACCTCGAACTCGGCGAACTGCATCGCACCGCCGCCGAGGCGATCATCGCCGCGTCACGCGAGGTCGCCGAGGGACGCATGGACGCGGAGTTCCCGCTGCCCGTCTGGCAGACCGGGTCGGGCACCCAGACCAACATGAATGCCAACGAAGTGATCGCCAATCGCGCCAACGAGCTGCTCGGCAAGCCGCGCGGCGTGCGCGAGCCGGTACATCCGAACGATCACGTCAATC
>JBAWFF010000198.1:0-4896 GCA_049591635.1 Acetobacteraceae bacterium | reverse complement strand
GCGTGAGCGGGGCGACCACGTGCAAGCCCTTGCCGCCGGTGGTGCGGCAGAAACTTTCCAGACCCAGACCGGCCAAGCGCTCGCGCATCTCGCGGGCGGCGGCGACGACGGTGGCGAAAGCGACGCCCTCGCCGGGATCGAGGTCCATCACGATTTGGTCGGGGCGCAGCGGATCAGCCTCCGACGCGCCCCAGCTGTGCAGCTCGATCGCCGACATCTGGGCCATCGCGAACAGGCCATCGAGATCGTCGATGGCGAGATAGGGCGAGCCGGCGGCCTCGGCGGAGCGGATATGGGGCGACATGCGGCCATGCCCGCGCTTCTGGAAGAAATGCTCCCCCGCGATCCCCTCCGGGCAGCGCACGATGGCCAATGGCCGGCGCGCGAGGCCGGGGAGCGCGTGATCGGCGACGGCGCGCCAGTACTCGGCGAGGTCGCGCTTGGTGATGCCGGGCCAGAGTTCGCGATCGGGATGGGTGAGTTCGACCGCGCCGAGCACCTCCGCGCCCGCCTTGGGCGCGCGCGCGGAAACGATGGCGCTCTTGCGGGGCGGCACGGCGATCTTGGGTTTGCGTGGCGGAGCGGGCGCGCCGGTCCCTTGGCGCGGGGAGCGCGCGGTGCGTTCGGCGGCGGGGTCGGGCGGATCACGGACCACGTCCTTGGGCTCCTTGTCCTCGCGCAAACCTAGATAGACGGCATGACGTACCCGGCCGGCGCCGGAGAACGCGGCGAACTCGACCTCTGCGATCAATTTCGGGCGCACCCATCTGATGTCGCCCGGCAACGGATCGCCGGCAACCAGGAGGTTCTTGGGCGGATCGGCGGCGATAGCGTCGAGGTTCGCGCGGACCCGCGCAAGCTCGGCATCGGAAAAGCCGCTGCCGACGCCGCCCGCGTAGTGCAGGCCACCGCTCGGATCGTAGTAGCCTACGTGCAGCGAGCCGATGCCGGTGCGCGACCCGTGCGGCGGGGTCCAACCGAGGATGATGAACTCCTCCCGGCCCCGACATTTCACCTTGATCCAGCCGTGCCCACGCCCGGCCGCATAGGGGGCGTCGGCGCGCTTGACGACGATGCCTTCCAGACCCATCCGGCACGCCTCCTGCCAGAGGGAGGCGCCGTCGCCCGCGTGATGGTCGCTGTAGCGGAGCATCGGCGGAAGGCCGAGGCCGGCGAGCGCCCGCTTGCGGTCGAGCAGGGTACATGGACGCAAATCCCAGCCGTTCAGGTGCAGCAGGTCGAAGACATACAGGATGAGCGTGCTGTCACGGCCGGCCGACAGCGCGGCTTGCAGTTCGGGAAAGCTGGAGACGCCATCGGAGCGCAGCGCGACGAGTTCGGCGTCCAGCAACGCCGCGCCGACACGCAGCGACGCGACGGCACGGGCGACGGCGGGGAGTCGGTCGGTCCAGTCGAGGCCGTTGCGGGTGAGCAGACGGACCTTGCCCTCCTCGACGAAAACCAGGAGGCGGTAGCCATCGAACTTGATCTCGCCGAGCCAACCCTCGCCCTCCGGCGGCTCCTCGGCGGTGGCGCAGAGCTGAGGGGCCTGGGTGCGCGGGAGCTTGCCGCGTTTCGCGCCCGGCGCGGGCGGGCCGTCGGGACGAGAAGCGGGCGTCGGCGCGGGACTCGCCGCCTCGATCGCCGCGGCGTCGCCGCCGGCGCGTTCGGATGCATCATGGCCCTTGAACAGCAGCCACGCGTCCTGACGCGAGCGAGCGCCGGGCTTCGGTTTCATCCGCACGAGATGGAACCGCCCCGATAGGCGCGCGCCGTGCAGCACGAAGGTGAGGTCGCCCTTGCGCATCCCGGCCTCGGGATCGGCCAGCGGCTCCCACGTGCCGCGATCCCAGGTCTCCACCTTCCCGGCGCCGTATTGGCCATCCGGAATCGTCCCCTGGAAGTCGGCGTAGTCGAGCGGATGATCTTCCACGTGCGCGGCGATCCGCTTGTCGGCGGGATCGAGCGACGGCCCCTTGCGGACGGCCCAGCTCCACAGCACGCCGCCGTGCTCCAGGCGGAAATCCCAGTGCAAGCCGGCCCGGTGGGCGGCGTGCTTCTGCACCACGAAGATCGGCGCGCGCGTGGCGGCGGCGGCGCCCGGCGCCGGCTCGGACGTGACCGCGAAATCGCGCTTGGCGCGGTAGGTGCGGATGGAGGTGTCCCGGGGCGTGCTCAGGGACGGAACACCTTCTTCGCCGCCGCGCCGATCGCCTTCGTCGCCAGGCCGTCGATGGACCCGCCGACCGCGCCGCCGACGAACGGCACCAGCTTCGTCAGGCTCGCCACCCCCCTCGTGCCGACCTTGGCCACGAGGATCGCGCCGATCCCCCGGTTGATCCGCGTCAGCACGGCGGTGGAGATATGCGCGATCGCGCGGTGGCTGAGATTGGTGCCGAGCGTGATGCCGGCGCCCTTGAGTACATCGAGCGCGGCGCTCCCGCCGAGGCAGGCCATCGCCAGCGCCTTCACCTGATGGCTATGGACATCGTAGCCGCGCAGATGAGCGACGCCGGCGATCATCCGCAACTGGATGAACAGGACCGAGCCGAGGTTCGCCGGAATGGAGATCGGCAAGGTCACCACGCCGCCGACATTGGACAGGAAGCCGGCGGTGCTCGCCTCCATGATGTGGCGCCGGATGAGCGCATCGACCGCCTCCTCTCCCGGCCGGGCGCCGTCGCGGGCCGCGCTGTCGGCGGAGGCGAAGGCGCTATCGAAGCCGGGAATGCCGCCGATCGCGCGGTCGTACACCCAGTCGAGCGTCGAAAGGAGCGCGGTGACGGAGTGCGAGTGGGGTTCGTCTTCCATGCTCGCTAGTTCACCGCCGTCATGCCCGCGAATGCGGGTATCCACGACTTTACTTGCGGCCAAAGGAAGTCGTGGATACCCGCATTCGCGGGCATGACGGTGTTGGCTGTCATCCGCCATTCCGATACTTCTTCAGACTCCCGCCCATCTTCACCGCGCCCGGCAGCGGATGGCCGACGATGTCCTCGGCGAGGCGGGCGGCTTCGATCAGGGCCTCGAGGTCGAGGCCGGTCTCGATGCCCATCTCGTCGAGCATGAACACCAAGTCCTCGGTGCAGACGTTCCCCGCCGCGCCCTTATGCGCGGCGAACGGACAGCCGCCGAGGCCGCCGATCGCGGCATCGAAGATCGCGACGCCCATCTCCAACCCCGCATAGGCATTGGCGATGCCGAGGCCGCGCGTGTCGTGCAGATGCAGCGACAAGGTGAGGTCGGGCCAACGCGCGCGCACCTTGCCGACCAGCGCGCGAATGGAGCGCGGCGTCGCCCACGCCATCGTGTCGGCGAGCGAGAACACCTTCGGATCGATGCCGTGCTCGGCGCAGATGTCGAGGAGCTGTTGGACCATGTCCAGCACGCGGGCGTGCGGGATCTCGCCCTCGAAATTGCAGCCGAACGCCGCCATCAGGCCGACGCGCTCCATCGGGATGGCGTGGCGTTTGTACATCGCGATCGTCTCGTGGGCGACGCGGACATTGTCCTCCATCGAGCGCTGCTGGTTGCGCGCGAGGAACGCGGCCGAGGCGGTGAGCGAGAACGCGCCCTTGATGTCGAGGCGGTTGGTGGCCATCGCCCGCTCCAGCCCCTTCAGGTTGAGCCAGAGCGCGGTGTATTCGACGCCGGGACGGCGGGTGAACCCGGCGACGACGGCATCGGCGTCGGCCCAGCCCGGGACGCGGGCGGGGTTGACGAAGGAGGCGACCTGGATGTGCGAAAGGCCGGTCGCCGACAGCGCGTCGATCAGCTCGATCTTGCGCGCGGTCGAAATCGGCCCCTTCTCGAATTGAAAGCCCTCGCGCGGGCCTTCCTCGTTGATCCGCACGCGGGTCGGGATGTCGGACATCAGCGTGGCTCCAAGGTCGGATGCGGGCCGTCGATCAGGTGGTGGGACTCCAATATGGCATCGCGGATCAGGCGGCGCATGATCTTGCCCTGCGGGTTGCGCGCGAGTTCCGCCACCGTCAGGAACGCGCGCGGGTGCTTGTAGCGGGCAAGCTCGGCCAGCGCGGCGCGAGCACGGTCGGGCCACGCGGGATCGGTGGTCTCGGCGACGGCGACGATCACCTCGCCCCAGTATTCGGACGGCAGGGCGACGACGGCGACGGTCGCGGTGGCGGCGAGCACGCGTTCGATCTCGTCGGGATGGATCTTGTAGCCGCCGGACTTGATGACGTCGGCCAGGCGCCCGATCAGATGCAGGCGGCCGAGCGCGTCGATGCGGCCGAGATCGCCGGTCGCGTGGAAGCCGTCTTCGGGCAGGGCGTGGAAGCCCTCGGCGTCGATATGCCCGGCATACATGTGCCGCCCGCGCAGGAACACCTCGTTCTCGCGCAGCTCCACCTCGACACCGGTGCCGGGCCAGCCGACGCACACGCCCTCCCCGGGATCGGGATCGGCGTAATAGGCGTCGGTCGAGGGCGCCGGCAGGAGGGTGATCGGGTTGACGATCTCCGACTTGCCGTAGGTGACGCGGATCACCGGGCCGAAGATCGCGCGCGCCTTGGCGTAGAGGGCGGGCAGCAGCGGCGCGGTGCCGCAGAAGATTGTCCTTATATGATCGAACCGGAATCCCTCGAAGGCGCCGACCAGCTTGGCGAGCACGGTGGGCGGGGCGAAGATGTGATCGACGCCGCGATCCTCCAGCAGGCGCCGCACCACGGGAAGATCGACGCCGTTCAGCAGCACGACGCCCGCTCCGCGATCGTGAAACGCCTGGGTGATGAGGCCGGCGCCGTGGATGAACGGCGTCATCAGCAGGACGCGGCTGCCTCGGCCCGGCATCGGGTCGAGATGGGCGCGTTGCACCACATTGGCGAGCCAGCGTGCCTGGTGCGTGGTGACGATCGCCTTGGGCCGCCCAGTGGT
>JBAWFF010000197.1:0-15871 GCA_049591635.1 Acetobacteraceae bacterium | reverse complement strand
CATCGGGGGAGTCGGCGGCCCGTACAGCGCCGGCGCCAAGCTGCCGCCCGGCATCAGACGGAACCCGAGTCGGCGCAGCACGATCGGCAGTGTCGCGGCGGCTACCGAGAAGCGCGAGGCGAGGCCGGCGGGCAAGGCGATGGCACCGCGGCGCGCCGCCCAGGCAAGATCGGCGGCCACGCGCTCGGCGACGTCCAACCGGATCAGGACGGGGCCGGCTTCCAGCCAGCCCATCGCCTCGGCGAAGCCCGGCGGCCATGCCGGGGGCGGCGACATGGACACCAAGCCGAGGGGGGCGGACGCCTCGGGCGTCGTCAGGTTCCGGCTAAGCGCCCAAAGGTGGGCGCGCATCGCCGCCGCGCGCGGCTTCAGGAGCGCCGGCAGGAACAGGGCGAATCGCCCCGCCTTCACCCCCAGTGGCTTCAGCGCGCGGCGGAGGCCGTCGTCGTCGGCATCGCCCTCGGCCCCTGGAATCAGCCCGAGCGTCTCGCGCAGCCGGTGCAACTTGCCGCGCAGGGCGGGATCGCATCCCGCACGGTCAATGGCGGCGAAGAGCGGGGCCAGGTCGGCGTGGATCGTCGCGTCGATCCAGCGTTGCAGGCGGGCGCGCAAGCGCTCGCGCTGGGCGCCGTCGAGGAACTCGCTGTCCAGCATCTCGACGCGGGGACGCATCACCCGCTCTCCCGGGCGCAGGCGGGCGATCGCGTGGCCGTGCCACTGGATGCGATGGTCCGGGGTCAGGCTGAAGGCGTCGTCGCCGGCGGCCTCGGCCTCATTCACGCGGCGCGGCATCTCCTCGCGCAACGCGCGCCTTGCGGCGCGTTGCACCATCCGGCGCTCCTCCCCGGCGGTGGTCGGGTCGGGGATGAAGGCGAAGCCGCCGACATGGCCGACCGGGTGGCCCTCGACCACGACCTCGCCTCGCCGCGTCACCGCCGAGAGCAGGTTCGCGCCGTCGGCGTCGTCGAGCCGGCGCATCAGCAGCGCCGCGCGACGGTCCACGAAGCGGGCGGTCAGCTGTTGGTGCAGGGCGTCCGATAGCAAATCCTCGACCCCGCGCGCCTGGCCCTGCCAATGCGCGGCGTCGCGCACCCAGTCGGCGCGGGCGGCGATGTAGGACCACACGCGCACCCCGGCGAGGCGCTGCATCAGCGTGTCGATGTCGCCCTCGGGCTTGGCAAGGCCGGCGATCTGGCCGGCCAGCCAGTCGGTCGGCAGGGTGCCGTCGGTCGCGAGGTGGGTGAACACGCGGGCGCAGAGGCTGTTGTGGGTCTCGTCGGCGAGCTTGCGGAAATCCGGGATCTGGCACGCCTCCCACAACGTGCGGACCCGCGCCCGCCCTTGCGCGAGGCGGCGTATATCGGAATCGCGCGCCAGCGCCATCAGGATCTCGAGGTCCGACGCATCGTTGCCCTTCACCAGGCCGGGGCCGGGGACCGGGGCGAGCAGGCTCGCGAGCAGCGCATCGATAGTGCCGGTCCGCAGGTCGGCGTTGCGCCAGCACAGATGATCGAGTGGCTCAAAGCTGTGTGCCTCCACCTGGGCCACGATCTCATCCGGGATCTCCGCGCAGTCGGCGGTGGTGCCGAACGTGCCGTCGCGCATCCCGCGCCCGGCGCGTCCGGCGATCTGGGCGATCTCGGCGGCGGTCAGGCGGCGGATGCTATGGCCGTCGTGCTTGGTGACGCCGGCGAAGGCGACGTGATCGACATCCATGTTGAGGCCCATCCCGATCGCGTCGGTGGCGACCAGGAAATCGACCTCCTTGTCCTGATAGAGCGCCACCTGGGCGTTGCGGGTGCGCGGGCTGAGCCTTCCCATCACCACCGCGCAGCCGCCGCGCCGGCGGCGGATCAGCTCGGCGATCGCGTAGACCTCGGCGGCGCTGAAGGCGACCACGGCGGTGCGCGGCGGCAGCTTGGTGAGCTTGGCCCTGCCGGTGAAGGCGAGCTGGGACAGCCGCGGGCGGGTCTCCACATGGGGGTGCGCGACCAGGCGGTGCAGCAGGGGGCGGATCGTCTCGGCACCGAGGAACATCGTCTCCACCAGGCCGCGCGCGTGCAGGAGCCGATCGGTGAAAACGTGGCCGCGGTCAGGGTCGGCGCAGAGCTGGATCTCGTCCACCGCGACGAACTCGGTCGGGCGGTCGAGCGGCATGGCCTCGACGGTACAGGAGAACCAGCGAGCGCCGGGCGGGATGATCTTCTCCTCCCCGGTGATCAGCGCGACGTCGCGGATGCCCTTGCGGGCGACCATCCGGTCGTAGTTCTCGCGGGCCAGCAGGCGGAGCGGGAAGCCGATGATGCCGGAGCTGTGCGCGAGCATCCGTTCGAGTGCCAGATGGGTCTTGCCGGTGTTGGTCGGGCCGAGGACGGCCTTCACGCGCGAGTCGAAGCCGGACATGGGGCGATGTTTGGGGGTCGCGCGGGGGAATGCAAGTCGGGTGACGCTCTCCGGCTCTCATAAGGGCCGTCATGGTCGGCGAAGGCCTCCTTCCACGATTCTATTTTCGGTGCCAAGCCAATGGTCGCGACATCGTGTATTCAGCCTTGGTTGACGCACCTTAATCGCGTGCCACCAATGCGGGCGCTCGAAGAATGCAGTTCCCGTGCGGGATTTTGACATTTTGCAATGCGAGTGAACCGTTGTCGAAACGCCCACATCGTCAAACCTGCGGCGTTGCTGCGCGGAGCACTGATCGATCGGCTCGGTTCAATAGCGCTGCACGCGGGTTTGGTCATCGCCGCCGTTCTCCTCGGCCCATCGGCGGCCGTCGCGGCGGATCCGTCGACGAACGCGGTGGCGGTTTACACCGACGTGCAGGCCGCGAGCGGCAGGCAAGTCTATTATCGGACTTGTGCTGTCTGCCACGGCGAGGATCTCGCGGGAAAAGTCGGGCCGGCGCTCACCGGGCGGCAATTCCATCAGATGGTCGCGGCCCAGAATATGACGGCCCCACTGCTGTTCCGATTCATCGCGACGCAAATGCCGCAGACCAAGCCCGGATCACTCACGCCGATGGAGTGCACCGAGATCATGGCCTTCATCCTGAAGCGGAACGGCTACCCCTCGGGCGATACGCCGCTCACCACCGACAGCCCGGACCTCAAGAAGATCGATCTCGCCGCCGCTCCTGACACCGGCGGCTAGCCGCCTTGCGTACCCGGATCGGCGAACCGCCGCGTCCGGTTCTTGGTGGAGGAAGCTCATGACAACGAACTCACACAAGAAGAACCAAGGCCCACAAGCCGCGCTGCTCGCGCTATGCGCCGCCGGCGCCCTTGGCTTGATGGCCGCGCCGGCGATGGCACAGCAATCGCCGGCACCGACCAACACCCAGGCCACTCCCGGATCGACGCCAGGAGTACAAGCGCCGGCGGCCGCTCCGGGCAGCAGCGACACGGTGCCGATCGTTCGAGGCGCGATGCGTCCCGTGGGGGTCAACGTCGATGTCACCGACCAGGACCTGATGGGCGCGGCGCAGAACACCAGCGACTGGCTGCTCTATGGCCGGACCTATGACAATCAGCGGTTCTCGCCGCTCTCCGACATCAAGACGTCGAACGTGAAAGAACTCACGCCAGTCGCGATCATCCAGACGGGTGTCGCGAACAGCTTCGAGGATAGTCCGATCGAGGTGAACGGAATCCTCTACATCGAGACCGCCGACAATCACGTGCAAGCATACGACGCGACGAACGGCAAGGAGCTTTGGCAGTACACGCCGGAGCTGAACTTCTCGAGCCTTTGCTGCGGGCACGAGGCGCGCGGAGTGGCCGTCGCCTACGGCAAGGTGTTCCTCGCCACGCTGGACGCACGGGTGATGGCGCTCGACGCGGCGACCGGAAAGCTGGTGTGGCAAAGCGAGCCGGCGGCAGGGCTGCCGAACCCGACGCAATACTCCTTCACGATGGCGCCGCAGGTTTATGATGGCGTGGTGATCGTCGGCAGCTCCGGTGCCGAATATCCGACCCGGGGATTTGTCGCCGGTTTGAATGCCGAGACCGGCAAGCAGGCCTGGATATTCCACACCACGGCCGCGCCCGAGCAGCCCGGCGGAGAGACCTGGAGCGGTGACTCGTGGAAGACCGGGGGAGGCTCGGTATGGAACACGCCGGCGATCGATCCGGCGAACGGCCTCGTCTTGTTCGCCGAGGGCAATCCCAACCCGGACAACTGGGGCGAATCGCGACAGGGCGCCAACGCATACACCGACTCCATCGTGGCGCTGCACGCCAAGGATGGCACACTCGCCTGGTGGTATCAGGAGGTGCCGCACGATCTCTGGGACTATGACGCCACCGGCCCGGTCGTGCTGCTGAACGCCAAGAACGACGATGGCAAGATGGTACAGGCGGCGGCGGAAGCGGGCAAGGAAGGCCAGGTCTTCATCGTCAACCGGCAGAACGGGCAATTGATCCGCAAATCAGAGCCGTTCGTGATGCAAAGCAGCACAATGGGGACCGTCCCGGGCGACAACCCGGTGCTGATCTACCCGGGCGCACAGGGCGGCAACGAATGGTCGCCGGAAGCCTTCTCGCCGAAGACCCGCTACCTCTATGTGATGGGTACCAATCAGGCGTGGAAATACGAGGCCCACGCACCGGGCGTGAAGACCGCTGACAACGCCAAGCTGCTGGGCCTGGGACTTACGCTCGGCAGCGTGCTGCAGCCGATCACCGATCCGCATCCGAGCGGCACCATTCCGCCGACCGGCACCCTCTCGGCGGTCGATGTGGATACCGGGCACATCGCCTGGCAGTACCAGTCCGGACTCCCGATGGTGGGCGGCGCGCTCGCAACCGCGGGAAACGTGGTCTTCGGCGGGGAGATGAACGGCGACTTCGATGCCTTCGATGCCCAGAGCGGGCGCAAGCTGTGGTCGTTCAACCTCGGCGCGGGCGTCCAGGCGCCACCGATCACCTACTCGGTGGGCGGCGTGCAGTACGTGGTGGTCGCCGCGGGCGGCAACGCCGCGAACGGCAACCCGGACATCATGACCCGGCTCGGCAAGCAGTACGGCGATGCCGTGGCGATCTTCGCCCTGGCGAAGCACTAGCCGCCCGGACCCGCGCCGCCGCCGCGCGGCGCGGGTTTGGCTTCGTGGAACACAGGAGGCTCCGATGCAGCCAGTTCGCGCCGCGAGGCGGATTGGGACGCTGACGTTCGCGCTCATGCTCGCCGCGCCCGCGGGGTTCGCCGCGACCGGGCCGGCGCCGGTCACCATCCCCGGAAACCATGTCTATCCCGAGAGCATCACCGCCGCCGGTGGCAGTCTGATTAACGGCAGCTTCGGCGATGGCGGCATCTACCGCACGGCGCCCGGCGCGAAACAGGCAAAGCTGTGGATCAAGCCCGGAACGGACGGCATGATGTCGGTTCTCGGCGTTCTCGCCGACCAGCGTTCGCATACGCTCTATGCCTGCTCCAGTGATCTCAGCGCGGCCGGAGTGACGATCGCCGGCGGAACGAAGCCGGTCGCGCTGAAGATGTTCGACCTGACGACCGGCGCCCCGAAGGGGAGCGTCGCATTGCCCGGCGACCGGGCGTTCTGCAACGACATCGCGGTCGGCCCCGACGGTGCCGCCTATGTCACGGACTCCTTCAACCCGTACGTGCTGCGCCTTGCGCCCGGCAGCGACACATTCGAGGTTTGGGCGAAGGATCCGCGGTTCACGGTCCAGAAGGGTGCCGGGCTTGACGGCATCGCTTTCGGGACGGATGGCGACGTCTACGTCGATCTGTATAACGGGAACAAGCTGTTCCGGATCGACGTCAACAAGGATGGCAGCGCCGGCACCGTTGACGAACTACCGACCTCCCGCCCGCTCGACCGTCCGGACGCGCTTCGCCGGTTGGGGAAGAACACGATGCTGATGATCGAAGGCGGCGGCCGGCTCGACAAGGTCACGGTCGATCATGACGAGGCGAGGATCGACACGCTAAAGGGCGGGTACGACGTGCCGACCTCCGTCGTGCAGGTCGGGCGCACCGCTTGGGTGTCGGAAGGTCAGCTCGATCATTTGCTCGATCCGAAGGCCGGCCCGCCGAAGCCCTTTCACATCTACGCCGTCATGGTGCACTGAACGGCACGTTGAAAGCGAGGCGGGTTCCGCTCATATCGCCGTCCCAACCATAGGAGCGACGATGAGCGACGCGGCCGCCACTCCCGAAACCCTGAACTTCGGCGCCGAGGTCGGGCGCCTGCTCGATCTCGTCGTGCACTCGCTCTATTCCGAACGCGAGATATTCCTCCGCGAACTGGTGGCCAATGCCGCCGATGCGATCGACCGGCGCCGGTTCGAGGCGTTGACCGAGCCGTCGCTCGCCCCACCCCCCGAGGCGACGATCCGGCTGGTGCCCGACAAGAGCGCCCGGACGCTGCTGATCTCCGACGACGGTATCGGCATGACGCGCCAGGAGCTGATCGACAATCTCGGCACCATCGCGCGCTCCGGGACCCGCGCCTTCGGCGAGAAGCTCGTCGAGGCCAAGCCCGAGGAGCGGCCGAGCCTGATCGGGCAGTTCGGCGTCGGGTTCTATGCGGCCTTCATGGTGGCCGAGCGGGTCGAAGTGATCTCGCGCAAGGCCGGTGCGACGGAGGCGTTCGCCTGGACGTCCGACGGCGCCGGCGGGTTCACCATCGCCCCCGCGCACCGCCTGCGGGCGGGGACCGACGTGCGGCTGCACCTGCGCGCCGAGGCCGAGGAATACCTCGACCCGACGCGGCTGGAGGCGGTGGTGCGAAAGTGGTCGGACAACATCACCGTCCCGATCACCATCGCGCGCGACGGCAAGGACATCCCCGCCAACGAGGGCACCGCGCTGTGGCGCAAGCCGCGCGCCGACGTCGCCGAGAAATCCTACGAGGAGTTCTACCAGCGTCTCGGGCACATCTTCGACAAGCCGTGGGCGACATTGCACTGGCGCGCCGAGGGAATGCTGGAGTTCTTCGCCCTGCTGTTCATCCCCGCCTCGCGCCCGTTCGACTTCCTGGAGCGCGACCGCGAGGCGCGGGTGCGCCTGCACGTCCGGCGCATGTTCATCACCGACCGCGCCGAATTGCTCCCGGTTTGGCTGCGCTTCGTGGAGGGCGTCGTCGATACCGAGGACCTGCCGCTCAACGTCTCCCGCGAGATGCTGCAAACCACCCCGGTCCTGGCGCGCATCCGCAAGGCGCTCATCGGGCGCGTGCTGGGCGAGCTGAAGACCCGCGCGAAGGACTCGGCCGACTACGCCAAGTTCTGGGAGGTTTTCGGCGCGGTGCTGAAGGAGGGCGTCTACGACGACGCCGAATACCGCGCCGAGATCGCCGGCCTGCTGCGGTTCCGCTCATCCGCGCACGAAGGATATGTCGGGCTCGCCGACTACATCGGCCGGATGCAGCCGGGGCAGGAGGCGATCTACTATCTCGCCGGCGACGACACCGATGCGCTGTCCGCTTCGCCCCAACTCGAGGGCTTCCGCGCGCGGAACCTTGAGGTCCTGCTGATGGCGGATTCGATCGATGCGTTCTGGCCCGATCGGCTTGCGACGTACGAAGGCAAGCCGTTGCGCAGCGTCACGCAGGCCGCGGCGGAACTCGACAAGGGCACCGAGTTGCCCGACATCTCGGTGCTGACCGCGGCGCTGAAGGCGGCGCTCGAGGATCAGGTCGGCGACGTACGCGCGACCGGACGGCTGACCGACAGCGCGGTGGTGCTGTCCGCGGGCGTCGGGCCGGACCTGCAAATGCAGCGCTTGTTGCGCCGCTCCGGGCGGAGCGGGATGCCGGCGCGTCCGGTGCTGGAAGTCAATCCGCGTCACGCGCTAATCGAGGCGCTGGGACGGCGGGTCGACGACAAGGCGCTGCTCGCGGAGGCCGCCACCACCTTGCTCGACCTCGCCCGCGTGCAGGAGGGCGAATTGCCGCGCGACCCCGCCCGGTTTGCCCGCCGCGTCGCGGATTTGCTTGCCCGCAGCGTTGGGTGACGGCTTGGGTGCCGCTACAACGGGGCTCCACACGGAGTTCCTCCCATGCTCGATCGGGCCCTCGACTGCATCGCCGGCGAGGCTGACACGGCGCGGACCCTGCGCGCCGTGCGGCCGGCGGAGCTTGCGACGCTGTTGGATCGGCTGGCGACCGCGCAGGCCGGGTTCCTGCGCGATAGCGGCTTCTCGGCCGCCGCGCAGGAATTGGTTCTGCTGCCTGGGCAAGGCGGTGTAGCCGAAGCAGTCCTGGGACTGGGCGAGGATCGTTCCCCCGCCGCGTTCGGCGATCTCGCCTTGCGTCTGCCGGAAGGATCGATCTGGCGCATCGAACCGGGCGACTTCGACGCCGCGGCCGCGACGCTCGGCTTCTGCCTCGGGGCGTATCAGTTCACCGCCTACAAGCAAGCCAAGCGCAAGCCGGCGCGTCTCGCGGTCCCGAGCGGGCATGAGCGCGCGCTGTCGCAGGCGCGGGCGGCGTGGATGGTGCGTGACCTCATCAACACCCCGGCCAACGAACTTGGACCGGCGGAGCTTGCCGCGTTCGCCGCCGCGTTGGGTGAACGATTCGGCGCGGCGTCCGTGGTGACGGATGGCGCCGCGCTGGACCGCGAATATCCGGCCATCGCGGCGGTCGGACGCGGCTCGGCCCGCGCGCCCGCCGTCGCCGCCTTTCGTTGGTCCGGCAGCGCCGCGCACGCGACCGCGCCGCTGCTGTCCCTATGCGGCAAGGGCGTGTGTTTCGATACCGGCGGCTATGACCTCAAGCCGTCGGCCGGGATGCTGCGGATGAAGAAGGACATGGGCGGGGCCGCCACGGTGCTCGGTCTCGCGCGCATGGTGATGGAGGCGGATTTGCCGATCCGCCTCGCCGTGCGGGTCGGCTGCGTGGAGAATTCCGTGTCGGGCACGGCGATGCGCCCGCTCGACGTGATCCGCACGCGGGCCGGCTTGACGGTCGAGGTGGGCAATACCGACGCCGAGGGGCGGTTGGTGCTGTGCGACCTGCTGGCCGAGGCGGCGGCGGAGGCGCCGGCGCTGCTGCTCGACTGCGCGACCCTCACCGGGGCGGCGCGGGTCGCGCTCGGCCCCGATTTGCCGGCGTTGTTCTGCAATGACGACGCCTGGGCCGAGACGATCATGCGGGCCGGAACGACGCAATTCGATCCGCTCTGGCGGCTGCCCTTGTGGGATGGCTACGCGGCCTGGCTGGACAGCCCGACCGCCGATCTCAACAACGTCTCGGCCAAGCCGATGGCCGGCGCGATCGTCGCGGCGCTATTCATGAAACGTTTTGTTGCTCCACCTGTTCCGTGGGCGCATCTCGACCTATATGCGTGGAACGATCAGACTGCGCCGGCACGCCCCGAGGGCGGAGAAGCGCAGGCGATACGGGCGGTCTTCGCCGCGATCCTCGACCGCCTCGTCGATGCCGATGCAATTCGGAACACCGGGGTAACATCATCGTGAGGGTCGGCACGAAGACCGTTTTGATGAGTATTGGAAGTACCGCGACGCGGGCGTGCATGAGAGGATCTGAACATGGCAACGACCCTGGGCCCCGACCACCTGATCGCCATCCTGCGGGATACGATCGTGGCACTCGTGCGCCGCGACGGGCCTGATCTGTCGGCCCGCCAACTCGGGGTGTTCCTGACCTGCTATTTGCAGGACGGGGCGCATACCGTGCGCGGCCTCGCCGCCGAGTTGCACGTCTCCAAGCCGGCGATCACCCGCGCGCTCGACCGCCTGGGCGAACTCGATCTGGCGCGGCGCAAGATCGACCCGCTGGATCGGCGCAGCGTGCTCGTGCAGCGTACGCTGAAGGGCACCGGATTCCTGCGTGACCTGCGCTCCATCATGGGAGAGGCGGCGACGACCGCCCGCAAGGGTGGCGCCCACGAGGCCGAACCGGCGCCGCGCCGGGCGACTACCACCGCGTAAGCCCGGCGGCGCGGGAGCGGGCGAGGACGAACGCCAGCCACGGAACCTGCGGCAGCAACGCGAGCACCGGGACAAAGGGCTTGAGCGCGGTGGGCGCGGCGATGAAGAGCAGGCAGCACACGCCGCCGAACAGCGCGAACCCCCAGTGCACGAGGGCGACGGCGGTGGCTGGCACGCCGGATCGCTGGGCGATCTGGTAGAGATGACCGCGATGCGCGCGGGTCAGCCGCTCGCGGGCCCATGCACGCCGCGCGAGGGTGAAGGCGACATCGAACAGCACGCCCGCCAGCAGCATGGGCATTAGCAGCAGCGATAGCGCCACCCCGTCGAAGCGGCTGGCGACCACCCCCAGCATGGCGAGCACGAAGCCGCAGAACTGGCTGCCGACGTCGCCCATGAAGATGCGGGCGCGAGGGAAATTGAACGGCAGGAACCCGAGCACGCCGGCGGCCAACAGCAGCGCGGCGAAATAGGCGAACCACGCGCCGTGCGCCCCCGCGATGGCGGCAAGAAAGCACGCCGCGATCAGCGCCACCCCGCCGGCCAGCCCGTTGAGCCCGTCGATGAAGTTCATCGCGTTGGTGACGAACAGGATCCATGCGAGCGTCGCCGGGCCGCCGAGCCAGCCGATGTAGAGCGGCCCCACATAGGGCAGGCGATAGTCCTGGACGTAGACGCCGGTGGCGACGGCGGCGAGCGCCGCGAGGATCTGGGCGGCGAGCTTCACGGCGAATGGCCAGTTGGCCACGTCGTCGAGGAAGGCGACGACGGCGATGGCGAGCGAAGCGGCGATCACGCCGAGGAAATAGGGCTTCGCCAGCCGCGCGAATTCGGCGAACCAATAGAGCGCCAGCAGCCCGACGACGAAGGCGACCACGATGCCGACTCCGCCGCCCTTGGGGATCGGGCGGTCGTGGGATTTGCGCGCGTCCGGGCGATCCATGACCCGGACGGCGATCATCAGCCGAACGATCAGGGCGGAGAGGCACGCCAGCCCGCCGGCGAAGGCCAGGTGGCGCAGCACGGCGGCGAGCGTCATGGGCCTCGCTTGCCCCGAAGCGCGGATTTTGTCGAGGTTGCGCCGGGTGCCTCCCCCGGCCACCATCCCCGGCAACGAGACAAAGGGGAACGGACATAATGCGCTTTTCCGGCCTGACGCCGCTGCTCGCCCCGCGCTCCGTCGCGGTGCTCGGTGCCTCCAACGATGCCGCCCGCATCGGCGGCCGGCCCCTGGCCTACATGCTGGCATCGGGCTTCAAGGGCGCACTCTATCCGGTGAACCCGAACCGGGCGGAGGTGCAGGGATTGCGCGCCTATGCCTCGGTCGCGGATCTGCCGGAAACGCCGGATGTCGCGATCGTGGCGGTGCCGGCTGCCATCGCGGTGCAGGCGCTGGACGACCTCGGCCGGCGCGGCACCAAAGCGGCGCTGGTGTTCACGGCAGGCTTCGCCGAGGTCGACGCCGAGGGCCAGGCCATGCAGGACCGCATGGTGGCCGCCGCGCGCGGCCACGGGATGCGGATATTGGGGCCGAACTGCCTGGGCGTGTTCGACGGCCGCACCGGGTACTACGCGACATTCTCGTCGTCCTTCGACAGCGGCTGGCCGGTGCCGGGGCGCATCGGCATCGCCAGCCAATCCGGCGCCTACGGGACGCATCTCTACACGCTGGCGCGCAACCGGGGGATCGGCGCCTCGCTCTGCATCATGACCGGCAACGAGTGCGACGTGACGATGGGCGAGTGCATCGGCTGGCTCGCCGAGAACGACGAGGTCGACGTGATCGCCGTCTATGCCGAGGGCATCCGCGAGGCGCCCGGCCTGATCGCCGCGTTCGAGGCGGCGCGCGCGGCGAGGAAGCCGATCGTGATGATGAAGGTCGGGCGCAGCGCCCTCGGCACTCAGGCGGCGAAATCGCACACTGCCTCGATCGCCGGCGACGACGCGGTGACCGAGGCGGTGATGGCGGAGTTCGGCGTGCTCCGCGCCCGTACCAGCGAGGAGATGCTCGACATCGCGCAGACCGCGACGCGGCGCATCTACCCGGTGGGCAACACGCTCGGCATGATCACGCTGTCGGGCGGCGCCGGCGTGCTGGTGAGCGATGTCGCCGAGCAGGTCGGGTTGGAGATGCCGCCGATGCCCGAGGAGGCGCAGGCGCGGCTGAAGGCGCTGGTGTCGTTCTGCGCGCCGCGCAATCCGGTGGATGCGACGGCCCAGGTGGGCAACGACCTCAGCCTGCTGACGCCGTTCATGGAATCCCTCGTCGCCGATGGCGGCTACGCGTCGATCCTGGGCTTCTTCACGATGGTCGCCTCCACGTCGCGGTGGCCGGCGATGCTGGAGCATTTGGACGCGGTGCGCGCGAACCATCCCGACCGGCTGTACGTGCTGTCGGTGATCGCCCCGCCCGAGCGGATTCGCGCGCTGGAGCAGGACGGCTGGATTTGCCACGAGGACCCGACGCGGGCGGTGAACGCGATCGCCGCGATGGGCCGCTACGGGGATGCCTTCGCCGCGCCGGCCCCGGCTGCCCCGCCGGAGGTGACGGTGGTGGCGCTGCCGGCGGCGACGCCGAGCGAGGCGGAGGCCAAGCGGCTGCTCGCGGCGGCGGGGATCGCCTCGGCGCCCGAAGAGGCGTGCGGGGACGCAGCACAGGCGGTGGCGGCGGCCGAACGCTTCGGCTTCCCGGTGGTGATGAAGATCGTGTCGCCCGACATCCTGCATAAATCGGAGATCGGCGGCGTGCTGCTCGACGTCGGCGATGCCGGCGCGGTGCGCAAGGGGTTCGATTTGTTGCTGCGGCGGGCAAGGGACGCGGCGCCGACGGCGCGGATCGAGGGTGTCCTGGTCGCCAAGCAGCTGAAGGGCGGCGTCGAGTGCATCCTGGGCATCCACCGCGACCCGGTATTCGGCCCGATCGCGATGTTCGGCCTGGGCGGCATCTTCGTCGAAATCCTCAAGGACGTGGTCTTCCGCCGCTGCCCGTTCGGGGTGGACGAGGCGGAGCGCATGATCCGCTCGATCAAGGGCGCCCCGCTCCTGCTGGGCGCGCGCGGGCGGCACAAGGCCGACGTGGCCGCGCTGGCCGGGATGCTGGCGCGGCTGTCGGTCTTCGCCCACCAGGCCGGGCCGCGATTGGTTTCGGTCGATCTGAACCCGGTGTTCGCGATGCCGGAGGGCGAGGGGGCGTTCGCGGCGGACGCGGTGGTGGAGGTGGCCGCGTAGCATTCCCGCCGCCGTTGCGTCGCGCCACCCACGGCGATTCGCGTTCCAGTCGTAGGGTGCCCAATCTGTCGACCCCTCCCCTTAACCCCCTCCCGCAAGGGGAGGGGAGCCTGATTTGAGCGAGTCCCCCCTCCCCTTGCGGGAGGGGGTAGGGGGAGGGGGCCGTCGCCGGAAGCGATTCCGTTTCCAGTCTGCGTGAAACCGCTCTAACCGGCGGCGAACGGCGCCCCCTGGCCGATCATCGCCAGCAGCTCGCGCCGCGTCGTGGGATCGTCGCGGAAGACGCCCAGCATGTGGCTGGTCACCATCGTCACGCCGGATTTGTGAACCCCGCGCGTCGTCATGCACTGATGCGCCGCCTCGATCATGACCGCGACGCCGCGCGGTTGCAGCACATCCTGGATCGTGTTGGCGATCTGCGCCGTCATCTTCTCCTGGATCTGGAGCCGTTTCGTGTACGCCTCGACCAAACGGGCGAGCTTGCTGATGCCGACGACGCGCCGGTGCGGCAAATAGGCGACATGGGCGCGTCCGATGATCGGCACCATGTGGTGCTCGCAGTGGCTTTCGACGCGGATGTCGCGCAGCAGCACGATCTCGTCGTAGCCGTCGGTCTCGGCGAACGTGCGTTCGAGCACCGCGACCGGATCGACCTGATACCCCGCGAAGAACTCCTCATAGGAGCGGACGACCCGCGCGGGCGTATCGCGCAAGCCCTCCCGCGTCGGGTCGTCGCCGGCCCAGCGCAGCAGCGTGCGGACCGCCTCCTCGGCGTCCTCGCGGGTGGGTCGCTTCACTTGATGCACCTCCGTGTCAGTGGACCTGGCCGCCCTGGTGGGGGCTGTCGAGGCTGAAGGCGGGGATCGCGACGTCAAACGCCTCGCCCGAGGACGGCACGCTCATGTGGTAGGCGCCCGTCATGAACCCCGACGGCGTATCGAGCGGCGTGCCCGAGGTGTACTCGAAGCTCTCGCCCGGCTCCAACACCGGCTGCTCGCCGACCACGCCGGCGCCGTGGACGTGTTGGGTGTGTCCGCGCGCGTCGGTGATGCGCCAAGTGCGCTTCATCAGCTGCACCGGCGCGCGGCCGTTGTTCTCGATCTTGACGCGATAGGCCCAGACAAAATGGTTCTCCTCCGGGCGCGATTGGTCCTCCAGGTAGAAGGATCGCACGGAGACGCGAACGCCGCGCGTGGTCTTGCTGTAGTCGGCGGCCATCGTTCCTTGTCCTAATCGCGGCCGGCGGCATCGAGCGCCCGGGCCAGGTCGTCCGCCAGATCCTCGACATCCTCCAGCCCCACCGAAAGGCGGAGCACGCCGTCGGTGATGCCGAGGCGGGCCCGCTCCTCGGCGCCGATCCGCATATGGGTGGTCGTGGCCGGATGCGTGACAAGGGATTTCGAATCGCCGAGGTTGTTGGAGATCGCGATCAAGCGCAGCGCGTTCTGCGCCCGGAAGGCCGCCGCCTTGCCGCCGGCCAGGTCGAACGCGACCATCGTGCCGCCGCCACCCATCTGGGCGCGCGCGAGCGCCGCTTGCGGATGATCCGGGCGTGTCGGGTAGAGCACGCGGACGACCTCGCGGCGCTCCGCGAGCCGATCGGCGAGGATGGCGGCCGAGCGCGAGGCGGCATCGACCCGGAGCGCGAGCGTCTCCAGCCCCTTCAGCAGCACCCAGGCGTTGAACGGCGCCATGCTCGCGCCGGTGTTGCGAAGGAAGGGCTGCAAGGTTCCCACGATCCAGTCCTCGCGCCCCAGCACGGCGCCGCCCATCACCCTGCCCTGCCCGTCGATGTGCTTGGTCGCCGAATAGACCACCACGTCCGCGCCGAGCGGGATCGGCTGCTGCAACAGCGGCGTCGCGAACACGTTATCGACGACCACCAGGGCACCGGAATCGTGGGCGAGGGCGGAGACGGCGCGCAGATCGACCATCTCGAGCATCGGGTTCGACGGCGTTTCCAGCAGCACGAGTTGCGTGCGACGATCGAGCGCGCGCCGCCACTGTCCGAGATCGGCGCCGTCGACGAAATCGGTCTCGATCCCGAAGCGCGGCAGCAGGGTCGACACGATCCAGTGGCATCCGCCGAACAGGGCGCGCGAGGCCACGACACGGTCGCCCGCCTTGAGGTGCGACATCAGCGCGCAGTTCACCGCCGCCATGCCGGTCGCCGTGGCGCGACATGCCTCCGCCCCTTCGATGGACGCCAGCCGCGCTTCCAGCATGGCGACGGTCGGATTGGCGAAACGAGTGTATTGGTAGTGGCTGATCGCCCCGGTGAACGTCGCCTCGGCCTGCTCGGCGCTGTCGTAGACGAAGCCGGAGGTGAGGAACAACGCCTCGGACGTCTCGTGGAAATGGCTACGTTCGATGCCGCCGTGGACGAGGCGGGTCGCGGTGCGGAACTCGCTGTGTTCGATGCTGCTCATGGTGACGCAGGCCCTTCGCTAAGGTGGGCCCGACCGATCGAGGCGCGCCGGTGCTACACCGACACTGGCCACTTTAGCGCGCTTCTTTTACCTCGCCGCAAGCCGGCCGGACAAATCACGAGGGGCTGTTACGCCGAAGCGGACACTAGGGCGCGGCCGATCGCGCCGTCAACCCGGTGTCCTGGTTCAGCACATATGAGACGCGGCGGGGTCTCGTTGGCTGCGGGTGTGGAGATACTCGGCTGGGGTGAGGTCGCCAAGGGCCTGATGTGGCCTGAGGTGGTTGAAGTGATGGGCGAAGC
>JBAWFF010000196.1:0-6468 GCA_049591635.1 Acetobacteraceae bacterium | reverse complement strand
ACACGCAGCGGCGCCGGCCAAGCCCGTGCCGGCACGAAACGCCAGGGCGCGCGTGGCGCCAGCACCCTGATCTCGGCGTTCCAGCCCGCCGCCTCGGCAAGCCCGAGCGCCTGGGACTGCAACCCCGCATAGGCCTCGCTCAGAATCCAGGGCTCGCTCGTCACGCGCGGCTTGTCGGCAGCCGGACGCGGCGCGTCAATGATCGGCGGTGAGCCAGCTTCGCCGGCGCCGCTGCGCCCTCCCGTCCTGATAGGATGCCCGCGCGCCGACCCGGTTCAGCCCAAGGTAGAACTCCTTCACGTCGCGGTTCTCGCGCAGCTCGCGCGCCGGTCCCGCCAGCGCGATCCGGCCGTTCTCCATCACGTAGCCATGATCGGCGATCTCCAGCGCCAGCGCGGCATTCTGCTCCACCAGCAGCACCGTGCGGCCCAGTTCGTCGCGCAGGCGAACGATGATGCGGAAGATATCCTCGACGATCAGCGGCGCCAGCCCGAGCGAGGGCTCATCGAGCAGGATCACCGCCGGGTTGGAGATCAAGGCTCGCCCGATCGCCAGCATCTGCTGTTCCCCGCCCGACAGGTAGCCGGCGTCCTGGCGGCGGCGCTCCTTGAGGACGGGGAAGAACCCGTACACCTGTTCCATCGCGGCGCGCACGCGCGCCGTGCGCCGCTCGATATGGCCGCCGACGAGCAGGTTGTCCTCGACCGAGAGATTGGCGAACACCCGTCGCCCCTCGAACACCTGGACGATACCGCGCGCCACCACCTCGTACGGCGCCATGCGGTCGATCCGCTCGCCATTGAGTTCGATCGACCCGCGCGTGACCTCGCCGCGTTCGCCGTGCAGCAGGCCCGAGATCGCCTTCAGGGTCGTCGTCTTGCCGGCGCCGTTCGCGCCGATCAGCGTCGTGATGCAGCGGTCCTCGGCGGTGAGCGAGACGCCCTTCAGCACCAGCACGGCGCCGTCATAGACCACTTCGACATCGTTCAGCCGCAGCACGGGGTGGCTCTTTCAAGGAAGGCGGGCTCCAGAGCGATCCCCGGAGCCCGCGCGCGCGTCAGGCGGCGGTCGCGATCATCTTCGAGACCATGTCGCGATAGCCGCGGAACCACTCGGTCTCCTTCACCATCTTGTTGCCCTTGACCTGGTAGATCTGCACCCACCCGCCGCCCTCGTGGTCGACCGGGGTGATTTGCAACGGCGGCACCAGCCCGCCAAGGGTGAAATCCTTGATCGACTGGAACCCCTGCTGGACGTTCGCGCCGGTCGGCTGACTCCCGCCGTTTGCGGCCACCGCGAGGCGGATGGCCTCGATGTGCAAGGCGGCGGTGAACAGGCCGCGATTGTAGTAGACCGTCGAGTCCATCACCGCCGGGACCGGCTTGCCCTCCGCCTTGAACATCGCCTTGATCTTCTGGCGGATCGGGTAGTCGTCGCCGACGCCGGCGAACTGCATGGTGTGATAGCCCTGCGCCACACCCCAGCCGCCGGCCGCCTCGATGTCGGCCTCGGCGGATGCCCAGACCAGGCCGACCACCTTCGACAGCGGATAGCCCACGCCGCGCAGCGCCTTGATCGCGACCGAGGGGGACCGGCCGAACAGGTGCATGACGACGAAATCCGGCCGGTACTGCTGGGAAATCGATAGCGCCTGCGCGCTCACCTCGATCCCCGGCGGCGGCACCGCGAACTTGCGCAGTTCGAAGCCCTCCATCGTCTGGAGCTTGTCGAGCACCGGAAACGGCTCGTGGCCGGCCGGATTGTCGTAGTAGAGATAGGCGAGCTTCTTGCCGTGCAGGTCCCCGCCCAGCCGCTCCTTGATGAACTGCACCCCCGCCGCCGCCTGCGACCAGTAGGTGGCCGCCACCGGAAAGACGTACGGGAGGCGCGCCCCGTTCGCCGCCGAGGCCGGTCCGAAGCCGGGGCAGGTGCCCGGTATCTTGTCGGCGTCGAGGCGCGGCGCCAGCGCCTCGGTCTGCGGCGTTCCATAGAGCATGATCGACACCGAGCCCTGCTGCTTCTCGCGCTGGTACTCCTCGATCGCCGGCGGCACCTGATACTGGTTGTCGGATTCGTTGATGACGATCTCGAAGCCACCGACGCCGCCGTTCTTGTTGATGAGGTCCTTGTAGTGAGTGATCGCCGGGCCGAGCGTGTTGCCGACGAGTTGCGTCGGGCCCGTGCGGTCGTTCTGCTCGCCGATCACGATCTGCTTCGCCTGGGCGCGCGCGCCGCCCATGAAGCCCACACCGGCGGTGGCGACCGCCGCCGTCATCAGTGTCCGTCTCGTCGTTTGCATGGCGTCCCTCCTTGGTTGCGTCGTCTCCCGTCTCAGTACGAAAACGGCCACGTCCGGAACCAATTCCGGACGTTCCGCCACAGCCGATCGAGCCCTTCCGGCTCGACGACAAGGAAGATGATGATCAGCGCGCCGAACAGGCACAGCCGGAGTTCCGGGATGATGCCGGCCACGTCGAAGCCGGCGCCGAGCATCCCGCCCGCCGCCTCCAGCACCCGGCGCGTCACCACCGGCAGCAGGGTGATGAACGCCGCGCCCAGGATCGAACCCGTCACCGAGCCGAGGCCGCCGATGATCACCATCGCGAGGTAGTCGATCGACACGTCGATCTGGAACTGCTCGTAGTTCGCGATGCCGAGGTAGTAGCTGTAGAGCGCGCCGGCGACGCCCGCGTAGAACGAGGAGATCGCGAACGAGACGAGCTTGGTGCGGAAGATGTCGATGCCGATGATCTCGGCGGCGATGTCCTGATCACGCACCGCGACGAACGCCCGCCCGAGGCGAGAGCGCACCAGGTTCTTCGCCGCGATCGTCGCCAGCACCGCGAAGCACAGCAGGAACAGGTAGAACCCCGCCTGGCTGTGCAGCGTGTAGCCGAACACCACCGGCGGCGGCATCTGGATCGTCGCCTGGATGCCGCCCGAAATCCAGGTGATGTGGTTGATCATCCACTCGATGATGAACTGCGCCGCCAGGGTCGCGATGGTGAGATAGAGCCCCTTGATGCGCAGCGACGGGATGCCGACGATGGTGCCGACCAGCGCCGCCATCGCGCCCGCCGCCGGGATGGTGATCCAGAACGGCGCGTGCAGCCGCACGATCAGGTTCGCCGCGGTGTAGGCGCCGACCGCCATGAAGGCGCCCTGGCCGATCGAGATCTGCCCGGTGTTGCCGGTCAGGATGTTCAACCCGATCGCGCCCACCACGGCGACCAGGATCAGATTGAGGATCGACAGCACATAATCGGAGGCGAACAGCGGCAGCACGACGATCAGCAGCACGCCGATGGCACCCAGTGCCCAGCGCGAAACCGGCAGTGGATACAACGCCATGTCGGCGGCGTAGCTGGTCTTGAATACCCCGGCTTCGCGATAGAACATCGGCTACACCCGCTGCACCGGCGTCTTGCCGAAGATGCCGTACGGCCGAACCATCAGCGCGGCGATCATTAACAAGTACGGTACGAAATCCTTGGTGCCTCCGCCGACCAGCGGGTCGAGATAGGCCGCCGACAGGCTCTCCACCACGCCGACGATCAGGCCACCGACGATGGCTCCGGCGATCGATTCAAACCCGCCCAGGATCACCACCGGGAACACCTTCAGCCCGACCAAAGCCAACTGGTTGTCGACGCCCAGCATCGCTCCCCAGATCACGCCGCCGAGTGCCGAGACCACGCCGGTCATCGCCCAGGCGATCGCCGCGTAGCGCTGCACGTTGATGCCCATCGCCGAGGCGATCTGCTGGTTGTCGGCAACCGCACGCATCGCGAGGCCCATGCGGGTGCGCAGGAAGAACCAGGAGAATCCGACGAAGAACACCAGGCTGACGCCGGCGCCGACGAGGTCGATCGGCGGCAGCATCACCGGCCCGATGAACAGCGGATTGTCGGGCACCGGCATGACGATGTTGCGGGTACCGGGACCGAACGCCAGCGTGGCGAAGCCGCGCAGCAGCGCCGCGACGCCGATCGTCGCCATGATGACGGCGATGACCGGCCGGCCGAGCAGCGGGCGCAGCACGACGCGCTCGAGCGCGAAGCAGAAGACGACCATGCCGACGATCGCGATCAGGGTGGCGGCCCAAAACCCCATCACCGCCAAGGCGCCCGCGGCCATGAAGCCGCCGAACATCACGAACTCGCCCTGGGCGAAGTTGAAAGCCTCGGTCGCCTTGTAGACCAGCACGAAACCGAGCGCGATCAGCGCGTACATCATGCCGACCAGCAGGCCGTTGCACACCAGGACCAGGGTGAACTGCCAGCTAAACATGGCTCGGCCCGAGGCGCGTGCCGGGCTTCAGCCTGATGCCGAAGGCGCCGAACAGGCGCCGTATCTCGGCGCTCGGTTCCTCCTCGCCGACATGGACCCAACGGAGGCGATTGAGACCGAGCTTGTCGCGCATCGGCGCGTAGGTCACCGCCTCGCCGATCAGACGGCCGAGCCGGAGAGGCAGCGCAAGCGGCGCATGCTGTTCGCGGCGCTCCTCGGCCCGCAGCGCGATGTCGCGGAACAGCGCGAACGTCCACCGCTTGAGCCCGGAGGTTCCGCCGGCCTGCTCGACGATCCGCCGCGCCAGCGCCTGCCACACCAACGGCGGGGCGAACAGGATGGTAGGACCGATCTCGCGCAGATCGCGTGGCACCGTGTATCGGGCCTCCGGGCAGTTGCCGGCGAAACCGAATGCGAGGCCGAGCGCCAGCGAATAGATCGCGTCGCCGAGCGTCGACATCGGCAGGTAGCAGAGGGCGTTGTCGGTCGGGCGGACCAATTCGCTGGCGGCGATCGACGACGCGGCGGCGAGCAACCAGCGGTGCGACAGCGCGACGAGACCATCCGCCTCGGCCTCGGCGAGCAGGAGCGCCGGGTCGTCCGGCGTACCCTTCGCGATCTCCACCTCGAAATAGCCTGGATGCGTCGCGGCGAAACCCTCGCCGGCGGTGGTGAACGCGCCGAAATCATGCAGCATCTGCCGCTCCGACGGTGCCAGCCCGCGCGGCGCGGCGCACACGATCAGCGGCAAATCCGCCAGCCGGTCCCTGATGGACAGGACCATCTCCACCTGTTCCTGATCCTCGGCCACGACTACCGGCACGTCGGCCTCGCGCAACAGGGAGGCGAGTCTCGCCGGCTCGGTGTCCGGATCGAGCGGCAACGCGGCGCCGCCGAGTGACTGCGCGGCGAGCATCGCCGCATACAGGCGCGGGCGGTTATCGCCGAGCACCGCGAGGCGGTCGCCGCGGCGAAAGCCGTGGGCGGCGAGGCCGAGCGCGATCTCGCGTACCAAGGCCGCGTAGGCGGCCCAGGTGAGGCTCTGCCAGATGCCGCGAGTCCTTTCCCGAAGCGCCGGGCGCGTCGGCATCGCGGCGGCGTTCCGCAGCAGCAAGCGGGGCAGGGTGGTGGCGCCCGGTTCTTCCACGGTCGTCACGCCGTCACCACTTGCGCGGCTCGCCCGGTGCCGAGGTAGGCGCGGATCACCTCGGGGTCGTCCTGCACCAGCGACGGCGTGCCCTCGGCTATCATCCGGCCGCGATCGAGAACGGTGACCCGGTCGGAGATGTCCATCACCACGCCCATGTCGTGCTCGATCAGGATGACCGTGGTGGCGTGCCGGCGGTTCACATCGAGCACCAGGCGGGCCATCTCCTCGCGTTCCTGCGCGTTCATCCCGCCCATCGGCTCGTCGAGCAGCAGTATCTTGGGTTCGAGCGCCAGCGCGCGCGCCAGCTCCACGCGCTTGCGCAGCCCGTAGGGCAGGGAGGCGGTCGGCTGCTTGCGAACGTCTTGCAGGCCGACGAACTCGATCAGCTCCTCAACCTGGGCGCGGTGGCGCACCTCCTCGCGCCGCGCCTTTCCCCAGTAGAGGAGCGAGGCGAACACTCCGGCGTGCATATGCACATGCCGGCCCAGCATGATGTTCTCGATCACGCTCAGCCCGCTGAACAGGGCGATGTTCTGGAACGTGCGGGCGATCCCGAGGGCGGCGATCCGCGATGGGCGGGCGTGGGTGATGTCCAGCCCGTCGAGCCGGATGGTGCCGTGCTCGGGCACGTAGAACCCGCTGATGACGTTGAGCAGCGAGGTCTTGCCGGCGCCGTTGGGGCCAATGATCGACATGATCTCGCCGCGGCGGATCGACATGGACACGCCGCTGACCGCGATCACGCCGCCGAATCGCTTCGTGACCCCGCTCAGCTCCAGCTGGGTCCCGTCGGCCGGCGCAGCAGACACGCCTCCCACAACCAGCATCCGCCCGGGGCCTTCCCGTATGCGTTACGGTCTTGGCAGCCATGATGCGACGGCAGAACGGGAACCGCAAGCCTCTGTCCTGGTTCAGCACATATGAGACGCGGCGGGGTCTCGTTGGCTGCGGGTGTGGAGATACTCGGCTGGGGTGAGGTCGCCAAGGGCCTGATGTGGCCTGAGGTGGTTGAAGTGATGGGCGAAGCG
>JBAWFF010000195.1:0-6797 GCA_049591635.1 Acetobacteraceae bacterium | reverse complement strand
TGCACCGGCTTGGGCACCGCGTTGCCGCCCGAGCCGAGCGAGAGCGGATGGTTCTCCGGGAACGAACTCTTGCCGCCGAGGCTGGTGGTCACCGGCGCGCCGAGCAGCTCGGCGAATTTCTTGAGCTGCGGCCACGCTTCCGCCCAATGGACGCCGGTGCCGGCGTAGATCACCGGCCGTTTGGCGGCGAGGATCGCCTGCGCGGCCCGCTTCACGTCGGCCGGGTCGGGCGCCGAGCGGGCCTTGATGACCGGGCTGTAGTCGAGCTCGCCGATATCCTCGTTCCAGATGTCGGTGGGGATCTCGACCAGGCACGGCCCAGAGCGGCCATTTCGGATGCGCGAGAACGCGCGGCGCAGCATGGACGGCACCTCGGCCGGCATGATCGCCCACTCGGCGGATTTGGTGACGCCGCGCATCTCCCGCACCGCGCTGTAGTTCGGATCGATGCCCGCGATGCGGCGCGGGTAGCCCTGCGGGATGATGAGCATCGGGATGGATTCGCTGAACGCCTGGGCGACGCCGCCATAGGCGTTCTCGGTCCCCGGGCCGTGCTGCATGCAGAAGGCGCCGATCTTGCGCCCTGAAGTGACGCGGGAGATGGCGTCGGCCATGTGCAGCCCGATCCTCTCCTGGCGCACCATCACCGGGCGGATGTCGGCTGCCGCGGCGAATTCGATCAGGTGGTTGACCGGGTAGCCGCAGAGGATCTCGATCCCCTCGCGCTTCATGATCTCCGCGATCGCCTCGCCGACCTTCATGGCTTTCCTCCGATGTGTTCGGTAGCCCACCCTAGGGCGGACGGTGGGGAGGGTCCAGGGGGCGGGCCGGAGGTTGTCGCGCCTTCCTGGCTCCCTCACATTGGGTCGCTGAAAACGCGTCATGCCCGCGAATGCGGGTATCCACGACTTTACGGGCGACCAAAGGAAGACGTGGATACCCGCATTCGCGGGCATGACGGAAGTGGGTCACGCGAGGAGACGCAAGCATGGCGGACTGGCAGCGACGCAAGATCGGGCGCACGGCGATCGAGGTGACGACGCTTGGCCTCGGCACCGCGACGATGGGCGGCAATCGGGTGAGGATCACGCAGGACACGGCGCAGGGGATCGTGCGGGCCGCGTGGGCGGCGGGCGTGTGCTATGTCGATACCGCGCCGTTCTACGGCCTCGGGTTCTCCGAACGCAGGGTCGGCGACGGATTGCGCGCGGAGGACCGCGACGCTTGGGTGTTGTCGACCAAGGTCGGGCGGCTGCTCCGCCCGCGCGCCGGGTCGGGCGAGCGCGAGAACGGCTGGATGACGGAGATGCCGTTCGATGTGGTGTACGACTACACCTATGACGGCATCATGCGGTCCTTCGAGGACAGCGTGCAGCGCCTCGGCCTGTCGCGCATCGACATCCTCTATGTCCACGACGTCGGCGAGTACCAGCACGGCGAGGCCAATGCCGGCTACATGGCGCAGTTGCGCGACAGTGGGCGCAAGGCACTCGACGCGCTGAAATCGTCGGGCGCGATCGGCGCGATCGGCATCGGCGTGAACGAGACCAAGGTGCTGCTGGACGCGATGGGATGGGCCGATTGGGACGCGTTCCTGCTGGCCGGGCGCTACACGCTGCTGGAGCAGACCGCGCTCGATGATCTGTTCCCGCTATGCGAGAAGCGGGGGACCTCCATCGTCGTCGGCGGCCCGCTCAATTCCGGCATCCTCGCCGGCCGCGACACTTGGAACTATGCACCGGCGCCGGAGGACGTGCGCCAGCGGGCGCGCCGGCTGGGCGCGGTCTGCGATCGGCACGGCGTCCCCCTCGCCGCGGCGGCGCTGCAATTCCCGCTCGCCCACAAGGTGGTGGCGGCGGTGATCCCGGGGCCGCGCAACGCCCTGGAGTTCGAGGCCAACGTGGCGCTGATGCGGACGCCGATCCCGCCGGCGCTTTGGCAGGAGTTGCGCGCCGAGGGATTGTTGCACAAGGATGCGCCGACCCCGGGATAGTGCCGCAGAAGCAGAGGAGAGGCCGCCATGAGAAACCAGCAGCATCCGGAGACGCTCGCGCTGCACGCCGGCTGGCGCCGCGACGAGGCGACCCACGCGGTCGCGGTGCCCATCTATCAGACCACGGCGTTTCAGTTCGATAGCGCCGAGAACGCGGCGAATTTGTTCGGGCTGAAGGAGCTCGGCAACATCTACAGCCGCATCATGAACCCGACCAACGATGTGTTCGAGAAACGCATCGCCGCGATCGAGGGCGGGGTGGCCGCGTTGGCGCTCGCCTCGGGCCAGGCGGCGTCGCTCACCTCGGTGCTCAATCTCGCCCGCGCCGGCGACAACATCGTCTCCGCGACCGACCTCTATGGCGGCACCTGGAACCTATTCGCCAACACGATGAAGGACATGGGAGTCGAGACCCGCTTCGTCGATCCGGCCGATCCGGAAGGATTCGCCCGCGCGACCGATGACCGGACCCGCGCCTACTACGCCGAGACGCTGCCGAACCCGAAGCTGATCCCGTTTCCGATCGCCGAGGTCGCCGCGATCGGGCGCAAATTCGGCATCCCGCTCATCATGGACAACACGGCGGCGCCGATCATCGTGCGTCCGTTCGACCACGGCGCGGCGGTGGTGATGTATTCGGCAACCAAATGGATTAGCGGCCACGGCACCTCGATCGGCGGCGTCGTGATCGACGGCGGCAATTTCGATTGGGGCGCCCACACGGAGCGTCAGCCGGCGCTGAACACGCCCGATCCCAGCTATCACGGCGCGGTCTGGGTGGAGGCGGCGAAGCCGTTGGGGCCGATCGCCTATATCCTCAAGATGCGGGTCACCCTGTTGCGCGACATGGGCGCGGCGATGAGCCCGTTCAACGCGTGGCTGTTCATCCAGGGGATGGAGACGATGGCGCTGCGGATGCGTGAGCATTCGCGCAACGCGCGCGCGGTCGCCGACTTCCTGACGAAGCGGCGCGACGTGACGCGGGTGATCCATCCGGCGCATCACAAGGGCGAGGCGGCGGAGCGGTCGGCGAAATACTTGCCGCGCGAGCAGGGCGGACTGGTCGGCTTCGAATTGGCGGGCGGGGCGAAAGCCGGTGCGCGCTTCATCGACGCGCTCAAGATGTTCTACCACGTCGCCAATATCGGCGACTCCCGCAGCCTGGCGATCCACCCGGCGAGTACGACGCATTCGCAACTTTCCGAGGAGGAGCAGGCCGCGTCGGGCGTCACCCCCGGCTACGTGCGGCTGTCGATCGGGATCGAGCACATCGACGACATCATCGGCGATCTGACGCAGGCGCTGGACGCCGCGCGGTAGGCCACTCGAATACGACCTGGTCGTATTGCCAAAGACGCTGGAAGAAGCGGAGGGCGTGGGCCGCGCGCTCGCCGCCCGGCGAAGCGACTTGCAGGATTTCGGCGATGGTTCGGTTGCCGTCGATGGCGCCGAACAGCCGGTCTTCAAAGGCGTCCAGGCCGAGGACGAGATCGGTGAATGTGTGCGACCGGTTGATCCGCACCGCGACACTCCCCGGCGGCAGGCGTTCGCGCACGCATACCGTCCACGGCAAGGCAATGGGGACGTAATCGCGCCAGCGATCATCGGCGAAGGTGATCGGCTGGCATGCATCGCGGTAGGCGATGAAACTGTGCGATACCATCGTGCCGCGGAAGAGTTCGACGGCGGCGTGCTGAAGGCGGGGGGGCAGCGCGGCCAGGCGCGCGGCGTGCGGGCCGCGCGCGACCATCCCGCATTCGGCGAGGTAGGGCGCCTGCTCGATCCAGCGGCCGAAGGACATGCCGCACCGATCGAGCCACGCATATAATTCGGGTACGGTGTAGGCGCGATCTCGCGGGTGGAGGAGGGCGTCCGCCATCGCCTCCGGCCGCCAGAACTCCTTCGACCGGCGCAGCAGGTCCGCGATCGGGTGGCCGGCCGGCAGCGCCTCGAGCGCGGCGCGGAGCGTTCGCAGTTCCGTCGCCGACGCCTCGATGCCGAGCAGGCGACAGTATTCCTGTATCATGTAAATCCCGGCCCGGCCGTAGCTTGCGTAGACCATCAACCGCATCGCGCCGCCCGGCCGCAGGACGTCGCGAAGGGCGCGAAGCCCGTGGTCCGGGTCGGCCAAGTGGTGCAGCACGCCGGTGCAAACCACGAGGTCAAAGGAGCGGCCAAGCTGCTGGACGCGCTCGATCGGGAGTTGATGCAATTCGAGATTGTCGAGGTCGTATTTGCGCTGAAGCTCGCGGGTGTGGCGAAGGCTCGCCTCGCTCACGTCGATCCCGATCACCCGGGCATCGGGTTCGCGCAGTGCGTATCGCGCGGCCTGCGATGTGCCGCAGCCGGCGATGAGGATGTCCAGGTTTCCGCGCGGCCCCCTTGCCGGCCAGATCAGATGGAACTCGGCGCGGCGGCGCTCGCCGTTCTTGTAGAGGTCACGATGGGCGTCGAGATTGGCGAGCGGGGGCGGATAGGGCATCCGCTCGTAGAATTCGCCGACTTCGGCGTCCGGCGAAACCGCCGGACGCCGATCGCCGCGAGCCTCGCGGGAGTCAGATATGGCCGCCGTGGTTCGACACCTGCGCCATCACCGCATCGAGGTTGAACGAAGCCGGCTTCTGGCGCGGCGGGAACTTGACGAAGTCCTCGATCTGGGACGCCACGACTGCTTGCATGAGGTACATCTGAGGGATGTGGTCCACCATCCAGTCAAAGTAGGTATTCGAGTTGTAGTCGGCGCGCTCGAACGGGTCTCGGCGCAAATTGTAGATCAGCGGGACCCGCAGCTTCACCAACGGCTCCGCCCAGGCCATCATTCTCGATGTCCGCTGAACCGCCAGGTTGAACTTGTAGTCGCCGACCCGGACGGCCATGACGTCGCCGTCGTCGCTGAAGTACATGAGGTGGTTTCGCGGGCTCTCCTTCGCCTCTCCCGTCACATAGGGAATGATATTGAAGCCATCGAGATGGACCTTGAAGCTCTTGCCTCCCACCTTGCTGCCCTTGAGCAGCTTGGCGGTCACATCGGGATCGCCGGCGGCGGCGAGCAGGGTCGGGAACATGTCGATGTGGGAGATGATGCCGTTGAAGACCGAACCGGGCTTGATCTTGCCCGGCCAGCGAAGGAACGCGGGAACCCGCCAGCCGCCTTCCCAGTTGGTGTTCTTCTGCGACCGGAACGGCGTGTTGGCGCCGTCCGGCCAGGTATCGTTCTCGGGTCCGTTGTCGGTCGAATACATGACGATGGTGTTGTCGGCGATGCCCAGCTCGTCGAGCTTCTTGAGCAACTCGCCGACCTGCTCGTCATGGGTGACCATGCGATCGCTGTAGTCGTCCTGCCCGCTCTTGCCGCGGTTCTTATCGGCGAGGTGGGTCCGGAAATGCATGGCGGTCGAGTTGTACCAGAGGAAGAACGGCTGCTTCGCCTTGGCCTGCTTCTCGATCCAGTCCAGCGCTCCCGCGGTAACCTCCTCGTCGATGGTCTCCATGCGCTTCTTGGTCAGCGGCCCGGTATCGGTAATTTTCTGCCCGCCCTTGCCGTCGGCCAGGCAATGGAGCACGCCGCGCGGTCCGAACTTCTTCTTGAACGCCGGATCCTTGGGATAGTCCGGCAGTTCCGGTTCTTCCTCGGCGTTGAGGTGATAGAGATTGCCGAAGAACTCGTCGAAGCCGTGCACGGTCGGCAGGTATTCGTCGCGGTCGCCCAGATGGTTCTTGCCGAACTGACCGGTGGCGTAGCCGAGCGGTTTCAGCATTTCGGCGATGGTCGGGTCTTCCGCGTGCAATCCGACCGTGGCCCCGGGCATGCCGACCTTGGTCAGGCCGGTGCGGATCGGGTTCTGGCCGGTGATGAAACAAGCGCGGCCGGCGGTGCAGCTTTGCTGGCCGTACCAATCGGTGAAGGTCGCGCCTTCCCGCGCGATGCGGTCGATGTTGGGCGTTTGATAACCCATCATCCCCCGGCTGTAATGGCTGATATTCCAGTATCCGATATCGTCTCCCCAAATGATGAGGATGTTTGGTTTGTCGGACTTGGCCACGCGACTCTCCCTTGACCGTTCGTTGCTGACCGTAGTCATCGCCCCGGCGTTTCGACAAGCCCTTTTCCGTCGGCCGTGTACGCAGCGCGCCATCCAGCTGGATGGTCTTGTACCGGGCTCCTGTGTGCGGCCGCGAAAGACGTACAAGACTCGCGGGGGCGGACGGAGGTTTAGTACGAGATCGGCGGCCCCGACGGACGAAGGCGTACACGAAAACCGCGTCAAAACAGCTGCAGCAGCTGCGCCTTCAGATAGGCCGTCTCCGGCAATTGCGGGTGCACCGGGTGATCCGGACCGGCCCCGGTGGTGGCCAGGATGCGCGCCTCCCGCCGGGCGCGAGCGAGCCCCAGCGCGACCTGCGCCGCCCAGGCGTCGAGCGGGGCGTGATGGCTGCATGAGGCGGTGAACAGAAAGCCGCCGGGAGCCACGACCCGGGCGGCGAGGCGGGCGAGGCGGCCGTAGGCGCGCAGGCCGGCCGGGGCGTCCTTGCGCGACTTGGCGAAGGCGGGCGGATCGCAGATCACGATGTCGAAGCGTTCGCCGGCCTCGGCGAGCGCGGCCAGCGCCTCGAACGCGTCCTCGCGGCGGGTGCCGACGCGGGCCATCCCGTTGATCGCGGCTGCCTCCATCGCGCGTTCCAAAGCCGGAGCGCTCGAATCCACCAGCGTGACCGAGGCCGCCCCGGCGGCGGCGCAGCGCAGGCCGAAGCCGCCGGAATGGGCGAACACGTCGAGCACGCGGGCGCCGGACGCGAGCGCGGC
>JBAWFF010000194.1:0-13723 GCA_049591635.1 Acetobacteraceae bacterium | reverse complement strand
TCGCGGTGCCCGGGCGCGTGCTGGTCGCGCTCGCGCCGCTGCTCGGGCGGCTGCCGTTCCTGCCCCTGGTGCGGGCCGCCGAGGTGCGCCGCCTTCTGGAGGACAAGGCGTTCGACGTCGGCCCGATGCGCGCGCTTCTCGGCGTGACATCGATCCCCCTCGCCGACGGCCTTGCGCGCACCTTCGGCGGGCCGCACAACGGAACGGCAAATTCCGGAGCCTGAGTATGCCGATCATCAACCGCATCGCCGATTTCCACGAGCAGATGACCGCATGGCGGCGCGACCTGCACGCCCATCCGGAGCTTGCCCTCCAGGAGGTCCGCACCAGTGGCGTGGTGGTCGAGAAGCTGCGCGAGTTCGGGGTTGACGAGATCGTCACCGGGATCGCCAAGACCGGCGTGGTCGGCATCATCCACGGGCAATCCGGCAAGGGCGGGCGCGCGATCGGCCTGCGCGCCGACATGGACGCACTGCCGATCGAGGAGGAGACCGGGGCCGACTATGCCTCGGTCAATCCAGGCGTGATGCACGCCTGCGGCCATGACGGCCACACGACGATGCTGCTGGGCGCGGCGAAATACCTCGCCGAGACCCGCAACTTCGATGGCACCGTGTACGTGATCTTCCAGCCGGCCGAGGAGAACCTCGCGGGCGGGCGGATCATGGTGGAAGAGGGGCTGTTCGAGCGCTTCCCGATGCAGCAGGTGTTCGGGATGCACAACTGGCCGTCCGTGCCGGAGGGCAAATTCGTTTGGCGGGAGGGTCCAATCATGGCGGCGGTCGCGAATATCGAGATCACCATCACCGGCAAGGGCTCTCACGGCGCGCATCCCAACGACGGCATCGACCCGATCGTCGTCGCCTCCCAGATCGTGACCGCCTTGCAGACGATCGTATCGCGCAGCATCGAGCCGACCGAGGGCGGCGTGGTCACCATCGGCCATATCAATGGTGGCCACATCTACAACGTGATCCCCGAGACGGTGCGGATGCTGGGGACCGCGCGCTGGTTCAAACCGGAGGTCGGCGACAAGCTGGAATCGGGCGTGCGCCGGCTGGCGACCGGCATCGCCGAAAGCTTCGGGGCGAAGGCCGAGGTGGTGTTCGATCGCGCCTATCCGGCCACGGTCAACGACGCTGAGGCGACCCGAATGACCCTCGCCGCCGCCCGAGCGGTCGCCGGCGAGAAGCGGGTCGAGGCGATGGCCAACCCAACGATGGGCGGGGAGGATTTCGCCTTCATGCTGCAAGCCAAGCAGGGCAGCTACATCATGCTGGGTGGCGGCCGCGATCCGAGCGAGCCCAGGGTTCACCATCCACGATACGACTTCAACGACGCGATCCTGCCGGTGGGCGCGTCCTACTGGGCGACCCTGGCGGAGCAATTGCTCCCGCGGAAAGCCTAAGCGCTGCCCTACTGCAAATCGGTCGCGTTCGCCTTCAGGTCCTCCAGCGTACAGTCGCCGAGTGCGCTGACCTCGGTGGCGCGCAGCACCACGCGGGGCGCCTTGCCGACCTCCAGCGCCTCCGTCCAGCGGGCGGCGCACAGGCACCAGCGATCTCCGGGCTTGAGGCCGGCGAAGCCGAATTCCGGGCGGGGCGTCGAGAGATCGTTGCCGCGCGCCTTGCTGAACGCCAGGAACGCGGCGGTCATCTCCACGCAGACCGTGTGGCAGCCCAGATCCTCCGGCCCGGTGTCACAGCAGCCGGTCCGGTAGAACCCCGTTCGGGGTTGCAGCGAGCAGATTTCGAGCGCCGTTCCCAGCACGTTGCGCGATCCGCTGCGCCGTCCGCCTTCGCCCGCATCCAGCGGCATCGCCGCCTCCATCGTCAGACGCAAAGCGAAAACCCCCACGGGAGCGTCCTGTCAAGCGAGGTCCGGCCGGCTATGCTGGCCGCCGCACCAAGGAACGGCCCATGGCACGGTTGAAGTTCGGTCTTTGCTACATTCCCGACTACCACGCGGAGCTGTCGGGCTCCTGGCGGGACTGGTACGAGAACATGATCGCCGAGGTGACGCTCGCCGAGCGCCTCGGGCTGGACGGCGCATGGTTCGCTGAGCATCGGGTTCCCGGCTTTGCCTTCGGCAACCCGGCGCTGTTCATCACCGCCTGCGCGCGCGAGACCAGCCGCATCCGGCTCGGCGCCTCGGTCAGCCTGCTGCCGCTGAACAACCCCGTGCGGGTCGCCGAGGACTACATGATGGCCGACGTGCTCTCGGGCGGACGGCTCGAACTGGGGGTTGGGCGGGGCCTCTACAAATACGATTACGACGCCTCCAATGTGCCGATGGCGGAGAGCCGGGAGCGCTTCGACGAGAACCTGGCCATCGTGCGTGCCTTGTGGACGGAGGAGAACGTCACCTACCGGGGCCGCTGGACGACGCTGGAGGGCCACACCGTGGCGCCGCGCCCGATGCAACAGCCGCCGCCGCTCTGGGTCGCCGCCATCCGGACCGAGGAATCCTATCGCTGGGCGGGGGCGCACGGGTTCAACCTGCTGGTCGCGCCGTTCTTCTTCCCGGACGCGGCCGATCAGGTCCGCCTGCTCGACATCTACCGCGACAGCCTCGCCCGCGCCGGCCACGATCCCGCCGACAAGGAGATCATGGCCGTCTATCACATGTTCTGCGCCGACTCCGACGCCGAGGTGGCGGAAATCGCCGACCCGGCCCTGGGGCGCTATCAGGCATTCACCAAGGCGACCGACCTCAGCCGTCAGGCGTTCCGTGATCCGGGCGCCTACAAGGACTGGAAGGGCTTCTTCGAGAACCGCGAGACGATCACGCTGGAGCAGATGAAGGCGTCCCGCGCGGTGATCGGCCGATCGGCGGAGTGCCTCGACAAGGTGGCGACCCTTACCGAGCGGTTCGGACTGACCTACCTGACGTTCGAGGTGAATTTCGGGGCCCTGCCCCATGCCCGTGTGACGGAGTCCCTGGAGCGGTTCGCGACCGAGGTAATGGCCGCCGTCTGAGCGCCTTCGCGGGCTTTGGAACAGGGCGGGAACCTGCTAGGCTCGCGTGGCTGCGGCGCAACAGATATGCCGCATGTTGGGTTTCACTCCGGTCGGCAGCGCTATATATTGTTTGACGCGCGGCTGATCCGGGATCGAGATGGAGCGGCTGAGGCGAATCCAGGAGGTGCGGACAGTGCTCGATGCAGTGCAGTTGCGGGGCCATCATCAGGTCCGGATAGACCGCTCTCGTGACGCCCTGCTCACCGAGTTCGGACGGGCGACGCTGTCGGACCGCTACCTCATGCCGGGGGAGGATTTCCAGGACCTGTTCGCCCGTGTCGCCTCCAAATACGGCGACGACGCGGCGCACACCCAGCGCATCTACGACTACATCAGCCGGATGTGGTTCATGCCGGCGACCCCGGTGCTGTCGAACGGCGGCACCGAGCGGGGATTGCCGATCTCGTGCTTCCTGAACGAGGCCTCCGACAGCCTCGAAGGCATCACGGGGTTGTGGAACGAGAACGTGCTACTGGCATCCAAGGGCGGCGGGATCGGCAGCTATTGGGGTAATCTGCGCTCGATCGGCGAGCGGGTGGGCGCGGTCGGCAAGACCTCGGGCGTCATCCCGTTCATCCGGGTGATGGACAGCCTGACGCTCGCGATCTCGCAAGGCTCGCTGCGGCGCGGTTCGGCGGCGGTCTATCTGCCGGTCTGGCATCCCGAGGTCGAGGAGTTCATCGAGATGCGCCGTCCGACCGGGGGCGATCCGAACCGCAAGGCGCTCAACCTGCATCACGGCATCCTGGTGTCCGACGCCTTCATGCGCGCCGTGGAGGCCGACGAGGAATGGCCGCTCACCTCGCCCAAGGACGGCGCCGTGGTCCGCAAGGTGGGCGCGCGCGCGCTATGGATCCGCATCCTGACGGCGCGGATCGAGACCGGTGAGCCGTACCTGGTCTTCTCCGACACTGTGAACCGCGCGCGGCCCGAGCAGCACAAGCTGGCCGGGCTGACAGTGAAGACGTCGAATTTGTGCAGCGAGATCACCTTGCCGACGGGCGTCGATCACCACGGCCAGCAGCGCACGGCGGTGTGCTGCCTGTCCTCGCTCAATCTTGAGTCCTGGTTCGAGTGGTCGACCCATCCGACGTTCATCGAGGACGTCATGCGCTTCCTCGACAACGTGTTGCAGGACTTCATCGACCGCGCCCCGCCGGGGATGGAGCGGGCGCGCTACGCCGCGATGCGCGAACGCAGCGTCGGCCTCGGCGTGATGGGGTTCCATTCGTTCCTGCAATCGCAAATGGTGCCGTTCGAGAGCGTCATCGCCAAGGTCTGGAACAAGCGCATGTTCCGCCACATCCGTGAGCAGGCCGACAACGCCTCGCACGTGCTGGCCGAGGAGCGGGGCGCCTGCCCGGATGCCGAGGAGTACGGCATCATGGAGCGGTTCTCCCACAAGATGTCGATCGCCCCGACCGCCTCGATCTCCATCATCGCCGGCAACGCGAGTCCGGGGATCGAGCCGATCGCGGCCAACGTGTTCCTGCAGAAGACGCTGTCGGGCAGCTTCACGGTGCGGAACCGCCATCTCCAGCTTCTGCTCGCCGAGAAGGGCATGGACAACGACGAGATCTGGTCGCGGATCACGCTCAACAAGGGAAGCGTCGTCGGCCTCGACTTCCTGAGCGAGCAGGAGAAGGCGGTGTTCAAGACGGCATTCGAGTTGGATCAGCGTTGGGTGATCGAGCACGCCGCCGATCGGACGCCGTATATCTGCCAGAGCCAGTCGGTGAACGTCTTCCTGCCCGCGAACGTCAGCAAGCGCGACCTCCATCAGATCCATCTCATGGCGTGGAAGAAGGGGCTGAAGTCGCTGTATTACTGCCGCAGCCTGTCGATCCAGCGGGCCGACGCGGTGAGCGAGAAGGCGGTGGCGCCGGTGGCGTTCACCGGGATGACCGCAGTGAACGAGGACGCCATGCTGCCACTGACGATGCCGCCGGCGCGGGTGGGGACGACGGATTACGAGGAGTGCCTGGCGTGCCAGTGAGCGGAGGGATCTTTCTCGTCATTCCCGTGAACCGCCTTGATCACGTCCGGGAATTCGGGCGAGCGACACGCTTTCGCGGGGTGACCGAGTTCCGACGGACGTCACTCTCGCGCTGAGCCGCAAGCCACGCGGCATGGCGTTGGCGGAGCGCCGCTTCTCGTCCTGAGGTGCAATGACCGCGTCCCTCTCGGTTCTTGAACGCCACTTCCTTACCGCCCACCGCCTCGGCCATCTCGCGACCGCGGATCGACACGGCGCACCGCACGTCATTCCGGCCTGCTACGCCCTCGACGACCCAACGCTCTACATCACGATCGACGAGAAGCCGAAGCGCACCGACCGACCTCTCAAGCGGCTGCGCAACATCACCGAGAACCCGCGGGCCGCGTTCGCGGTGGATCACTACGAAGAGGACTGGAGCCGCCTCGGCTGGGTCATGGTGCGTGGGCTCGTCGAAATTCTGCGCGCGGGGCCGGAGCATGACCAGGCCCACGCGCTTCTACGCGGCCGCTATCCGCAATATCGGACGATGAACCTCGCCCCCCTCCCCGTCATCGCGCTCCGGATCGAGCACGTAACGAGATGGGGCGCGCTGGAGAACTGACTACTCGGCCGCCATCATGTGCGGCGTCTCGGCGTGGGCGCCGTAACGCTCGACCCAGAGGCGCCCGATCGCCGCGGCCTCCTCAGGCGTCAGCCAGGACCACTCCGCCCCCCGGGCCCGAATGGCGACCCAGCGCGTCTCGCCGTGGACCGCACGCTCCTCGACCGAGTAGGGACCGACTGCGTGTGACATCAAAACTCTCCCGTGGGCCGGACGGCGCATGGCCTGATGATCCAACCTGGGGACGAGTCGCCCCAAGAACTTCATCATCCAGCCACAATGCGAACATATCATGAATAATCACGATTTTGTCAAGCTTAATCCGCGCGGGCCACGCGATTTCATCTCCGCATTCGGAGCGCCATTCAATGATCTTCCCGCGCCTGCTTCCGTTCCTTGTCCTGTTGGCCGCGACGACAGCGCAGGCCCAGGCGGTCCGAACCGGACCGAGCGCCGTGGGCGACTGGCGCACCGACTCGCCGGGAGTCTGGCGGCATTTCGTGCCTTCCGACATGCCGGCGCCGCAGGCCACGCCTTCGGCCGGCAATCCTCCCCGAATCGTCGCCCGCCCCAAGGGCGCCGGCCTGCACGTCGCGGCTGGCTTCACCGTGAAGCCATTCGTCACGGATCTAACCAGCCCACGCATGATCCGGGTCGCCCCCGGCGGGGAGATTTTCGTCGCCGAAAGCCAAGCCGGCCGCATTCGCGTTCTGCGCGCGCCCGACGGCGCCCAGCGGCCGGACCGGCAAGACATTTTCGCGAGCGGCCTCGATCGGCCGTTCGGAATTGCCTTCTGGCCGCCCGCGGCGCCGCGCTTCGTCTATGTCGCGGAGACCAACCGCGTGGTGCGGTTCCCGTGGCGTCCCGGCGCGCCCCGTCCGGACGGTCCGGCGCAGACGGTCGTCGCCGAGATCGCGCCCGGCACGGGCGGCCATTGGACGCGCGACGTGGCCTTCAGTCCCGATGGGCGGCGCATGTACGTCTCGGTCGGCTCGGCGACCAACGATTCCGATCAAGACGAGACATGGCGCGCGGACGTAATCTCCTTCGATCCGCGGGGAGGCGACCGGCGGGCCTTCGCGACGGGATTGAGGAACTGCGTCAGCCTCGCGATAGCCCCTGGATCCGGCACACCGTGGTGCGTCGTCAACGAACGCGACGGGCTGGGTGACAATCTTCCGCCCGACTATGCCACCCACCTGGTGGCGGGGGGCTTCTACGGCTGGCCCTGGTTCTACATCGGGAACCACGAGGATCCACGCTACCGCGGCAAGTATCCCGAGCTCGCGGCGCGCGTCCTGGTCCCGGACGTGCTGATCCAGCCGCACTCCGCCCCGCTCGGCATGGTCTTCTATGACGGCCACGGGCCGGCCGCCTTCCCGGCGGACTACCAAGGCAACATCTTCGTCGCCCTGCATGGGTCATGGAACCGAGCGCTGCGGACCGGCTACAAACTTATCCGCATCCGTCCCGCCGACGGAGCCTACGAAGACTTCGTGACTGGATTCGTCACGAGCGATAGTACGGTGTGGGGACGCCCGGTCGCCGTCGCCGTCGCCCATGACGGCGCGCTCCTGATGACCGATGACGGTGGAGATGCGATCTGGCGGATCGCACCCACGCATCCATGATCCCCCTAAAGTGAGTCCCCTGGGGCATGAGCCAGTCCATATCCCAAGGCGTACGCGCAAAGGAGGACGACCTTGTGGAAGCAGATCGAACTTAGCCGCGGCGTGAAGGTTGGCCGGACGCCGCCGGGCGAGGCCGAACTCGCCGCGCTGCACCGCGACGGTGTGCGCGCCGTGATCGACCTGCGAACGGACGCGGAGCCGCCTGGCGCCCATCTCGGGCCCACCGAAGAAGCGGACCTCGCGCGTGCCTACGGCATGGAAGCCATTCGCATCCCGGTCACGATGGCGCGGGTGGGCAAGGCGGACCTCGATGCCGTCGGCGAGGCACTGCGGAATGCGCCGAAGCCCGTGCTTATCCACTGCGCCAGCGGCAAGCGGGCGGGGATGATCGCTCTTGTCCATACCGCGATCGAGACCGGGACGCCCGGAGCGGAGATGCTCGAGATCGCGCGCCATCTCGATGTCGCGCCCGCTGATCCAGTTCAGCGGCGAATTTACTCCGACTATGTCGATCAGCGCGAAACCCGCCCGGAGCCGCTGCTTCGCCGCGAGGAAGCCCTTCGGGTTGATGGAAGACCCATCCCGCTGCTTCCGGAAGCCACCAGGAGGCTCGTCCGGGAGGCTCGTCTGACGCCCGTCAGGAGATGGCTCGGCCGCGAACATGGGCTGCTCCGTCGCCGCTTCGTTCGGCCCGGCACGGACTCCTCCTTCAGACTCTCGCTCGGCACCGCGGCGGCTGTCGCCGGGGCCTTGCTACTGGCATGTGATCGTCGCCTCCGGGTTCCCTTGCTGATTGCTGCCGGCATCGCCGCCGGCCGTGCCGTCGCGATGTCTCGTGCCCGCCCGCCCGTCGCGCCGTCACCGCAAGTTCTCGCGCTTGATCATGACATTGCCGAGCTAGAGAGACGGGTTCACGATTTAAGACAGACCGCCTGACGTCCCTCTCGCTGACTCCCCTCTAGGCCGGGGGGGCAACTCAATGCTAAATTGGCGCCGCTAGCACGACGAGGTCGGGGGACGTGGACAAAAGAGACGGTTGGCGTAGGGACAACAGACGGCGCCGGGGCTTCGACGATGAGCCCGGACCGCGTCCCGACGAGGGCGGCTGGACGCCGCCGCCATCGGCGCGCCCGGCGTTTCGCGCCTCGCCGCCGATCGCGGGCACGGGCCCGGAGGCCGAGGCTGTCGTGAAGTGGTACAACGCCGAAAAGGGCTTCGGCTTCGTGGAATTGAGCGACGGCACGGGGGACGCATTCCTGCACGCCAGCGCAATCGAGCGTGCCGGCTCTCCGCCGCCGGTGCCCGGGACGCAGCTTCGAGTCCGGGTGGGTCAGGGTCAGAAGGGCCGGCAGGTGACCGAGGTCACCCATGTCGGCGAGGTCGGTCCCGCGCCGGCTCAACCGCCCCGCCCGCCGCGGGCGGGCGGCTTCGGCGGCGGCGGATACGCGCCGCGCGAGCAGAGCTACCAGGCGATGCCGACCGGCGAGGAAATCACCGGCACGGTGAAGTGGTTCAACGCCGAGAAGGGCTTCGGCTTCATCACGCCCCAGAACGGCGGCAAGGATGTGTTCGTCCACATCTCCGCCTTGAACCGAAGCGGAATGAACGACCTCCACGAGGGCCAGGTGGTGCGCGTGCAGGTCGTGCAGGGCCGCAAGGGACCGGAAGCCGGGTCGCTCTCGACGCCGTAAGGCGCTACCGCGACAGTTCTCCGCGCGCCGCCATCGTCTTGATGCGATCCCCGGCGCGAAGCGCGAGGGCCTGGATGGTCAGCGACGGGTTGACCCCGCCGATCGTCGGGAAAAGCGAACCATCGCAGACCCAAAGGTTTGGGATATCCCAGGAGCGACCGTCGGCGTTGACGACGCTGGTCCGCGGGTCGTCGCCCATGCGGCAGCCGCCGTTCAGATGCGCCGTGCTCGGCGAATCCCATAGATCGGTCGCGTTGACCGCTCGCATCGCCTGGCGCATCTGGCGCAGCGCATGTTGGCGCAGCCGGTTGTCGTTGTCGCAATAGGAGAACGTCACCTTGGCGACCGGCAGGCCATATTGGTCCTTCTCCTCGGCCAGCGTCACCCGGTTCTCCTCGCGCGGCATCACCTCGCCGCAGATCTTCAGCCCGGCCTGATGGATGTAGCCGGCCATCGCGGCTTTCAGGTCCTCTCCCCACAGCCCACGCTCGCCGGCGACCGCGCCGGCCCACTCGATCGGCAGGGGTCCCTGGCTCATGTAGACATAGCCGCCGAAGAAGTCCTTGCCCTCGTCCGTGTAGTTCCAGTGTTCGGTGAGCGCCATCGACGGCGGGCCCTTGTACCAGCGGATCTCCTCGTCCATCAGGCCCCAGACGGCGTCGTTCGACTGGGTCATGAAGTATTTACCGACCAGCCCGTTGCGGTTCGCCAAGCCGTCGGGAAATTGGGTACAGGCGGAGTTCAGCAACAGCCGCGGCGTCTCGATCGCGTAGCCGGCGACGACGACGTTGCGCGCCTTCTGAAAGCGCCATTTGCCCTCCCGGTGGTACTGCACGCCCCTCGCGCGGCCGTGCTGGTTCACCTCGACGCGGCCAACCATCGCGAGGTCGCGCACCTCGGCCCCGGCGGCGAGCGCCCGAGGCAGCCAGACGACGAGGGCGCTCTGCTTGGCGTTGGTCGCGCAGCCGACCCCGCAGAAGCCGCGATAGACGCAAGGCGGCGACAGGCCGCGCGGGGCCGACACGGTGGCGAGGGGCGTCGGCGCCCATTTGATGCCGAGCTTCTCGCAGCCGCGCGCCAGCACGAGACCGGCGGCGTTCACCTCATGCGCCCGATACGGATAGCGGGGCCGGGGCGGACCCCACGGATAGTTCACCGGGCCGGCGATCTTCAGCGCGTCCTCGACCTGATCGTAATAGCGCCACATCTCGCGCCAATCGACCGGCCAATCGACGCCATAACCGAGTTTGGTGCGGGACTTGAACCATTCAGGGCGGAAGCGCAGCGCGACCATCATGAAATGGACCGTGCTGCCGCCCACCGCCTTGCCGCTGTTGCGTCGGCCCAGCGCGAAGGCTTCCTCGCCCTCGATCACCCGCTCATCGAGCCAGAAGAGCTTGGTCTGCTCGGTCTCGTCGGAGGCGAACTCCTCGAGCGGGCGGAACCAGGCCCCGGCGTCGAACGCCACGACGGAGAATCCGGATTCAGCCAGCCGCGCGGCGAGCGTGGCGCCGCCGGCACCGGTGCCGACGATGGCGAAATCGACCTCCTCGTTATCGTCGTACTCCTTCATCGGCACCCAGCCGCCCGGGCGCAGGGCGTCGGGCGCCCGGCCGTGCTTGCCGCGCGGCATTTCGGGGACAATCTCAGGCATCGCGCTTGCGCTCCACGGCATCCCAAGGATCGCGGCGGTCGAACCCCATCCGCACGTAGCCGCGCGGCGAGGCGGGACCGCCAAACCCCATCTCGTCCCAGGCTCGCGGGTGCGCGTAGTAGATCGCGACCACATCGTGCAGGACACGCGACTTGAAGAAATCCTTGGCGGGAACATCGGCCCAAGCGGAAGCGCGGACGTCGCCCGCCTGAATCGCGTGCAGCACGTCGTCCTGACGGCCCGCCGGCAGATCGACAAACGCCGCGCCGAAGCGCAGCCGCGCCTCCGCATCGGTCGCGGCGAGCCCGCGCCGCCACATCTCCTGCATCGTCGGCAGGTTCGCCCGGCGATAGCCGTCCCCCTCGTCGTTCGCCATCTTCGCGTCCACGAAGTTCGCGATCGGCACCTTCGGTTCCGCAGTCTGCGGGATGATCCGGTCGCACAACGCGAGCAAGGTCGGCCACTCCTCCGGCGTGAAAAACCGCCGCGGCGGCGGATGGTCGAGCCGCTTGTCGATGACCGTACGGGTCGCATCGTTCCAGGAGGGCGTGTCGCGCTTGGCGAGCGTGCTGTAGCCGGGAAAGCGCGTCTCCATCAGCGCCGCTCCCGCACGATGTCGAGCGCGGCGAGGCCCGCGAAGGCAAGCGCCGTGAAGGCGGGTGGCGCCGGGATCGGCGGACCGGCGAGCACGTTCTGGCTCCAGTTGCGCCAGCCGCCCATGTTGCGCGACACGCCGTAGGCGTGGAAACCCGCGCCGCCGAAGCCGAGCGCGGCGGTGATCCACAGGATCAACCGGGTCAGACGGGGCCAGCGCGGCGTGCTTTCCACGTCAGACTCGACGGCCGCCTTCGCCATCAGCGCGGCGGCGACCGGGGGGATCGTCACCGGCAAGTACATGAACGGATCGTGGAAAGCGCCACGGAAGTGCAGCAGCGCGACCTCGCCGACAGTGCCCGCGATGCCGGCCGACGTTATCGCCGCGAGCGTCGGCCCGGCCCGCATCCCGAAGAGCTTGAGCGGCCCGCGCCGGGAGTCGCGCGCGTGCTCGGCGGCGGTACCCATGACCCCGGCGAGAATCAACGAATACGGCGCTCCGAGAGGCGCGCCATAGAACAGGTTTTGCCAGGACAAGCCGCCGTCCCTCCGGAGAATATTGTAGAGATGGAAGCCGCCGCCGACCACTCCGGAAACGGCGGCCGTGGCGGCGACCGCGTGGCGCAGACGGTGCGGCTCGCCTCGCCGGTCGCGGATGCCGTGCAGGCTGGTGGCCAGCGTCGCGGCGGAAACCGCGAGCGGGACGAACATCGCCTTGTTGTGGAACATGCCGCGATAGTGCTCGATCCCGCTGTCGGCGAGCACCGATAGCGACAGCAGGGCGGAACTCGTGTTCAGCCGGCGCGCGGCACGGGCGGCGAGTGCATGATCGCCGAGCCTCGGCAATACGGTTTGCCGCTTCGCCGGACTCGGCCTCGCCGCCAGCAGGCCGAGCACGCCGGCCGCGATGGCGGCCAGCGCCGCCAGCCCGACGCCCTCTGTGGTGGTGCCCGACATGGTCCCCTGCCCGGTTGGTCTCAATTGGCGACGTAGCGTTCGGCATCCTGGTGCTTCAGGGCGATGCCGAGGCCCGGGCGCGACAGGTCGGGGGCGATCTTGCCGCCCCTCGGGACCGGCGCCCCGTCAAACAGCATGTGCTCGATCCGCGCATGGTCGTGGAACCATTCGAGATGGCGCAGCCGTGGCACGGCGCAGGCCGCGTGCAGATGCGCTGACGGCGCGCAGTGCCCGGACAGGTCGAGTTGGTGCGCGGCGACCATCTGGCCCGCCTGGATGAAGCCGCTGACGCCGCCGCAGCGGGTGGCGTCGGCCTGCATCACATCGACGGCGCCCGCGGCGAGCATCGCGAGGATGTCGGTGGGCCGATACACATATTCCCCCGCCGCAACCTCCATTGGCGCCGGAATGCGCTCGCGCAGCAACCGCAGCCCGGCGAGATCGTCCGACGAGACCGGCTCCTCGAACCAGCGCACGTCGTGGATCAGCACATGGTCGGCGAACGCCAGCGCCCGCTTGACCGCGAGCGCGCCGTTGGCGTCGACGAACAGGCCGGCGTCCCCGATCGCCGCGCGCGCCGCCTTGACCCGTTCGCGGTCGCGGCGCGGGTCACGCCCGACCTTCATCTTCACCCATCCGCAGCCTTGCTTCGCCACCCAGCCGCCGAGCTGCTCGGCGAGTTTCGCATCGGGGTAGTTGGTGAAGCCGCCGCTGCCGTAGATCGGCACGTCGGGGCGCGCCGCGCCGAGCAGGCGGATCAGTGGCAGTTCGAGCAGCTTGGCCTTCAGGTCCCAGAGCGCGATATCGACGGCGGAGATCGCCGTGGCCGCGAAGCCGCGTTGACCGAGATTCCGCACCTCCCGCCACAACGCGGCGACGCAGGCGGGAATGTCGAAGCCGTCCTTCCCCTCGATCGCGGGGCCCAGCTTGTCGCCGATCAGCGCGGCATCGGCTTTGTCGGCGTAGGTATAGCCGATCCCCTCGTGGCCGCCCGCCTCGACCGTCGCGACGATCAGCGTGGTGCTGTCCCAATCGAGCGTGCCGTCCTGCTCGGGCTGGTCGGTCGGGACCGTGTAGGCGCACGCCCGCACGGCGCCGATGGGCGCGGCGGGTCGCGTCATGGCAGGTAGGTGGCGGCGAGTTCCTTCACGGCGCCCTTCAGGGCGGCGCCGAACTCGGGGTCGCGCGGCAACGAACTCGCGAACGCCTTGGCTTCCTCCAGGGTGATGTGGGGCGGCAGCGGCGGCACGTTCGGGTCGCAGTAGAACTCCAGGATCACCGGCCGGTCCGCACCCAGGGCCTCGTCCCAGCAACTCGCGATCTTGTCGGGGTCGTCGCAGAAGATGCCCTTGAGTCCGATCAGTTCGGCGAAGCGCGCATAGGAAACGTCGGGAATGCTCTGTGTCGCCTCGAATTTCGGGTCGCCGGCCTGCGCCCGCATCTCCCACGTCACCTGGTTCAGGTCGCGATTGTTCATCACCATGATGACGAAACGCGGGTTGCTCCACCGCTTCCAGTATTTGGCGACGGTGATCATCTCGGCCATGCCGTTCATCTGCATGGCGCCGTCGCCGAC
>JBAWFF010000193.1:0-1769 GCA_049591635.1 Acetobacteraceae bacterium | reverse complement strand
GGATGGCGCGAGCCGGACGAAGACGCCGCACGCGCCGCCTGCGCCCAGGACGCCACTTCGGCCGCCGCGCTCGCCCGCTGCGCCGACGCACTCGCGGACGGTGGAGACGCCGACGCGGCGACCCAGGACGCGCGGCGCGCCTGGATCGCCAGCGTAACCCCGATCTCCGACGCCGGCGGCTTCCTCGCGCGCTGGAAATCCGTTCTGCGCCCCGAGGACGAGTGGGCGCGTTTCGACCGATTGGCCTGGGACAATAACCCCGAAGCAAGCCGCCAGATCGCCCGCCTCGCGGCGTCCGACCGCGCCAAGGCACGGGCTCGCCTCGCGTTGCGCCACGACGAGCCGAACGCGGCGGAGCTGCTCGCCAAGTTGCCGGCCGCCGAACAGGACGACCCGGCGCTGGTGCTGGAGGAGGCACGCTGGCTGCGTCGGGCGAAGCGGATTCCCGACGCGGTGGCGCTATGGAAGGCACGCGGGGTGGCGGCCGAACTCGCGGCTCCGTCGGACCGGCGCGCGGCGTTCTGGGCCGAGCGCAACATTCTCGCCCGCGCGCTGCTGGTGCTCGGCGAGAACGCCGACGCCTATGCGCTGGCCAACGATACCGCGCAGACCGCGCCCGAGCCGGCGGCGGCGGCGGCGTTCCTCGCCGGCTACATCGCGCTGCGCCGAACCGGCGATCCCGTCGCCGCCGCCGCCCATTTCGAGCGGCTCGCCGAGGGCAAGGCGGCGATCACCCAGGCGCGCGCGCATTACTGGCTTGCCCGCGCGGCGGCGGCACAGGGCAAGAACCCGGCGTCGGACGACGCCAAGGCCGCCGCCTTCCCGCTCACCTTCTATGGCCAATTGGCGGCACGCGCTTCGGGCGAGGACGAAGCGGCGCTTGACCAGCGCATCCGGGCGCTGACCGACCCCGGCTTCACGATCGATGCCGCCTGGAGCTTCACCGGGCGCGAACTGGTCCGCGCGGCGGCGATGCTGTCGGCCTGGGGGGAATTCGGCCGCGCCCGCGCCTTCCTGATGCGCGCCCAGGAGACCGCGACGAGTCCCGCCCAGCAGGCACTCGCCGCGCGGCTCGCACTCGGGCTCGGGATGCCCGATACGGCGGTGTTCATCGCCCGCCGCATGGGCACGGAGGGGCTGGCGCTGCCGGATGCCGGCTGGCCGGAGCCGGTGAGCCCGCCCGCGGCGCCACCCGATCCGGCGGTCACGTTGGCGCTGATCCGCCAGGAGAGCAGCTTCGACGCCGGCGTGGTAAGTGCCGCCGGGGCGCGCGGCCTGATGCAGCTTCTGCCGAGCACCGCCGAGGTGGAGGCGCACCGGATGGGCGGCACGGTGACCGGAACCGACCTCACCGCCGATCCAGCCCGCAACATGGAGCTGGGAGCATCCTACATGCGCGCGATGCTCGCCCGTTTCGGCGGATCGCTGCCGCTCGCGGTCGCCGCCTACAACGCGGGGCCGCACCGGGTCGATCAGTGGCTGCGCGACAACGGCGACCCGCGCACGGGCGCCGTCGAAATGCTCGACTGGATCGAGCTGATCCCGTTCGACGAAACCCGCAACTACGTGGAGCGGGTGCTGGAGAACGTGGTCATCTATCAGGCGCGGCGCGGTGAGACCTCGGACAGCCTGACCGCGCAGTGGATGCGTTGAAGCGCCGGCTCGCGCGGCTGCTGGCGAGCGGGTTCGGCGCCGGACGCGCGCCCGTGGCGGCCGGAACGGCGGGCTCCATCGTGGCGGTGCTGACCGGCGCGGGATTGATGACGATC
>JBAWFF010000192.1:0-25440 GCA_049591635.1 Acetobacteraceae bacterium | reverse complement strand
CCACGCATATCCGCACGCATGTCGACGTGGACACCGACATCGGCGTGGCCGGTATCAACGGTGTCATTGCGACGCGCGAGGCTATGGCCGAATACGTCGGCATCGACCTTGTCGCGTTTCCGCAGAGTGGGCTGCTGGTACGTCCCGGCACCCTCGGCTTGCTGGAGGAGGCGCTTCGCCTCGGGGCCGAGACCGTTGGCGGGCTTGACCCGTGCGCGATCGACCGCGATCCGAAGGGCCATCTCGACACGGTGTTCGGCCTCGCCGAGCGGTTCGGGCGCGGGGTCGATATCCATTTGCACGAACCCGGCGAGATGGGTGCGTTCTCGATGGAACTGATCATCGAGCGGACGCGCGTCCTCGCCATGGCGGGCAAGGTCATCATCAGCCACGCCTTTTGCCTCGGGTCGCCGGACCAGGCGTTGGTGGAGCCGCTGATCGGCGCGCTGGCGGCGGCGGGCATCGCCATCATGACGACCGGGCCGGCCTCACGTCCCGCGCCGCCGCTGAAGCGGCTCAAGCAGGCCGGGGTCGTGGTGTGCGCCGGCTCGGACGGTATCCGTGATACCTGGGGACCGTACGGCAACGCGGACATGCTCGAGCGTGCGATGTTGCTTGGCCTGCGCAACAATTTGCGCCGCGACGACGAACTCGCCCTGGCGCTGGAGGCCTGCACGAGCGGAGGAGCGCGGGCATTGGGGCTCGCCGACTATGGGCTGATGCGCGGCGCCTACGCCGATCTTGTGCTGGTCGAGGCGGAGACGGTCGCCGAGGCGGTGGCGCAGCGTCCGGAACGGCGCACGGTCATCCGGCGCGGGCGCCTGGTCGCCGATGACGGCAAAGCGGTGTTCGAGGTTGCTTGACCCACGATCGGGGGCACCGTAGCACCGGCGCATGAGCCGGACGACCCATGAAGCCGCCGTGGAGCAGGCGCGTACGCTCGCGCTCGCGCTCCCGTACCTGCGCCGCTATGCCGGCGCCACCATCGTCGTGAAATACGGCGGCCACGCAATGGGCGAGGAGGCGCTGGCGCGCCGGTTCGGCGAGGACATCGCGCTGCTGAAGCAGGTTGGCATCAACCCGGTCATCGTGCATGGCGGCGGCCCGCAGATCAACGCGATGCTGAAGCGCCTGGCGATCCAGTCGACCTTCATCGACGGACTGCGCGTGACCGACGCCGCGATGGTCGAAGTGGTCGAGATGGTTCTGGCCGGCACGGTCAACAAGCAAGTCGCGGGCTTGATCAATCAGGCGGGCGCGATGGCGGTCGGCATTTGCGGCAAGGATGGCGGCCTGATCCGCGCGCGCAAGCTGGTGCGGACAAAGCGCGATCCGGGCAGTCACATCGAGCAGGTGCTCGACCTGGGTTTCGTCGGGGAGCCGGACAAGGTCGACCCGCGTGTGATCCATGCACTGACTGGAGCGGGGTTGATCCCGGTGATCGCGCCGGTGGGCGTCGGCGCCGATGGGCAGACCTACAACATCAACGCCGACACGGTTGCCGGCGCGGTCGCCGGCGCGCTGGGCGCGACGCGGCTGCTGATGCTGACCGACGTGGCCGGCGTGCTCGACGCCGACAAGAACCTGATCCCCGAGATGACGGTGGCGGAGGTCGAGCGCGGCATCGCGAGCGGAATGATCTCCGGCGGCATGATCCCGAAAGTCGAGACCTGTGCCGATGCAGTGCGCCGGGGTGCCAAGGGCGCGGTAATACTCGACGGGCGGATGGCGCATGCCTGCCTGCTGGAATTGTTCACCGAGGCTGGTCCGGGAACGATCATTCGTCCGTAGCGCTGCGGCATGGCGCGCCTTTTTCGCCTCCTGGCGGCGCTCGGCGCTCTCGCCGTCGGGGCCTGCACGGCCTCACCGCCCGTCTGTTCCCTCGGCAAGCCCGCGACGGATCTCGTCTACGTCGTCAGCCGTGGCTGGCATGTCGAGGTCGGCCTCTCGACCGCCGACCTCGCGGGACCGCTCACGGTTTTCCGCGACATCTTCCCGGATGCCCGCGCGCTGTTGTTCGGCTACGGCAAGAGGACGTTCTTCACCGCGCGCGTGGACACGCTCAGGGAATACGTTCTTGGCCCGTTTCCAGGTCCCGCCGTCATCCAAGTGACCGGCCTCGCCGTCCTGCCGACCCAAGCCTACCCATCGAGCGATGTGATGGTGCTTCGACTTCCCCCAGGCGGCGCCCGTGCGCTCTCCAGCTATATCTGGAACGATCTCGGTAAGGATCGCGCCGGCGGTCCGCGGCTAGTCGCGCAGGGGAATTTCCCTGGTAGCGTGTTCTACGCCGCGCGAAGCGGCTACAGCCCAACCCATACCTGCAACACTTGGGCGGCCAATGCCTTGCAAGCCGCCGGCCTGCCGATCAGTGGCGCCGGTGTGATCTTCTCGGGTCAGGCGGTGTCGCGCGTGCTCGCGGCGGGTGCTTGCACGCCAGAGGCGCCGCCAGCGGAACGCCCGGCGCCGCTGCTATGCCGCCCGTAGAGCGCTCATCTGCACGGTGGTGCCGAACCGTCCGTGCACACCAGCCTGGTTCCGGCCGGCAGCGCGACGGTCCCGGACGCGGGCGGAGACGAGCCGCCGCCGAAGCTGGAGCTGCACGCGCTAAGCGCGAGGCACATCGCGCCGGCCAAAGCCACGATCAGGCCAGGAAGTCGCCGGTGCGCCGTCGCCATCTTTGATCCTTGGACAAGGGATGCTCGCGGCTTTGTGCCATGCCGTCATGTCCGGGTCCAGGCTCGCGCTGTCGGCATCTCGCACCGCGATGCCGGTGGAACGCTATAGCGCGGGAAAACATCGCTAAGGCGCGGAGCCGACCATTTCTGGGCACTTTCAAGGCAGTCTCGCAGTTCCTTCACTTATCTTTGCATCGACTTCGTTACTCGCGGCCACACCTTGCGTTGGATGCTTCACAAGGAGGACCGCATGAAGTCTCTCGCGCTCGGGATTGCCGCCGCCGCGTTCGCGGGCGGCGTGGCGATCGCCCAGACCAATACCGCCGCGCCCACGACCGCCACCGCACCTACGACAACCACCGCGCCGATGAACACCACGGACCAGAACAACGCGGGCGTCGCCGGGGCATCCGGCGATACCAATCAGGCCATCGCCACGACCAGCGCGAACGCGCCTATGCCGGCGCACGGCGCGAACAGCTTCACCGATGGCCAGGCGAAGTCTCGGCTGGAGAAGAACGGGTTCGCCGATGTCTCCGGTCTGACGAAGGACAAGGACGGCGTCTGGCGCGGTACCGCGCAGCGAGGCGGGCATTCGGTGCAGGTGTGGGTCGACTACAAGGGCAATGTCGGCCAGCAGCCCGCTTGATGCCAACCGCGTCGTGACCATTGCAATCGCAGATCAGGAGAAAGTGAAACCATGCGGACAGTAACCCGCCTTTATGACCACCGCGCCGACGCCGTTCAGGTCGTCAACGATCTGGAAGCGGCTGGCATTCCACATAGCGACATCAGTATCGTCGGCAGCAATCGCGATGACCGAAACGGCGCCGACGCCGCCGATACCGGCAGCGGTGCTGGAACCGGGGCGACCGCCGGCGGCATTATCGGCGGCGGCGTCGGCTTGCTGGCCGGCATCGGGCTGCTCGCCATTCCCGGTGTAGGCCCGGTCGTCGCCGCCGGATGGCTCGCCGCGACCCTGGCGGGCGCCGGCGTGGGGGCCGTAGCCGGTGCGGCGACCGGCGGAATCGTGGGTTCGCTCACCAATGCCGGCGTTCCCGAGAATGAAGCGAACGTGTACGCCGAGGGCGTCCGTCGCGGCGGATCGTTGGTGACCGTCCGCGGTGCCGATGCCGAGGTGGTGCGCGCCGAGACCATCATGGACGCGCGGAGCCCGGCAGACTGGAGCGAGCGGGATCGCGCCTATCGGGCGTCCGGCTGGGATCGTTTCAACCCCGACGCGCCGGCTTACACGCCGGCGCAGGCCGAGTTGGAGCGCGATCGGGTGCGGACAAGCGCGCTCTGACCAGGCCGGAACACGGCTAACTGACCGCCCGCAAATCCATCAGCTCACCGGCGTCCTGCGCCAGCTGAGCGATAAGAGCGGCCATGTCGGCCTGGACCGCATCGAACCGCGCGAGCGGGGCGATGCGGTCCTCGTCCATGTAGAGCCCGCGGGCAATCTCGATCTGCAAGGCATGGACGCCCTCCCTCGGGCGGCCGTAGTGGCGCGTGATGAATCCGCCCGCATATGGATCGTTGCGGCGTACCGTATAGCCGAGCCTGACCAGCGCATGTTCGGCGGCGCGGGTGACCGCTGGGCAGCAGGCGGTGCCATGCGCGTCACCGAGCACGATATCCGCGCCCCGTCCGGCCGAACCGTGGAAGGGCATGGAATGGCAGTCGATCAGCAGGCAGCCGCCGAAGCTCGCCCGCGTGCCGCCGATGAGCGCCGAGAGCGTGTCGTGAAACGGCTGCCAGCACGTTCGCACCCGCCGCTCTGCCTCGGCGAAGCGGAGCTTGCCGCGATAAATGGCCTCCCCGGTCGCCACTACGCGCGCGATCGTGCCCAGCCCGGCGCCGACGCGGGGGCTGGTGGTATTGACCCAGGCCGGGAGGATGTCCTCGAACATCGCCGGATCGAGTTCCCAGGCCTCGCGGTTGGCATCGCAATAGGCGCGGGGGAAGGTCGCCGAGAGCAGCGGGATGCCGTGGGCCGGGGCGTCGGCGAACAACTCGTCGACGAAGCTATCCTCGCTGCGGCGCAGGCTGAGGGCGTTCAGCCGCGCGGCGGCGATGAAGGACGCCGGGTACAGGCGCCCCGAATGGGGCGAGGCGAGGACGACCGGCGCGGTCTGACGCAGCGGTCGAGCGACCCAGATCGGCTGGTCGGCGGCGGTATCGGCGGCGATTTCGGGGACGGCAATGTCCATGTCCCTATTGAAGCGGGGGTTCCGCTCCGTGTCACGTGTCCAACGCGCCAAGCGGCGGGTTTTTGCTAGGCGCGCATGAGCGTGAAATGGCGTTGACCGCCAACGGCGGCGCGCGATAGGCCTGAGCGGTGTCCGCAACCGAGTCGCCTCCTTTCATCCGCGTTCGTGGCCGCTCGCTCATGGCGCTCGTGCTCACGCCGGAGCCGCCGCTCGGCGACTGGCTGGCCGCGCTCGATGCGCAGATCGGCCGGGCGCCGTCGTTTTTCGACGCCCGCCCGGTGATCGTCGATCTGGCGGCCCTGCCCCGCGAGCAGCCGGACGTTGCCGGGCTTCTCCAGGGAATGGCGGAGCGTGGCATCCGCGTCATCGGCACCGAGGGGGCGCACGCGAGCTGGCGCGATGTCGCCAAATGGGGCGGGCCGATCGGCCCGAGCGGCAAGGGCAAGCCGATGGAGGTGCCGGAGGAGCATCACGCGGCGCCGGCCGCCGAGCCGGCCGCCCCTGGCAAGGGGGCATCGCTGGTGCTCGCCCACGCCATCCGCTCCGGACAGTCGATCGTGCACGAGGCGGGCGACGTGACGATTATCGGTTCGGTCGCGTCTGGCGCGGAGATCATCGCCGGCGGATCGATCCACATCTACGGCGCCCTGCGCGGACGGGCGGTTGCGGGTCTCGGCGGATCGCGACAGGCTCGCATCTTCTGCCGGCGCCTGCACGCCGAACTGCTGGCGATCGACGGCGTCTACAAGACCGCCGATGACATGGATCAGGAGCTGCACGGCCGCGCGGTGCAAGCGTGGCTCGACGGCGAGCACATGCAGATCGCGGCGATGGACTGAACGGGCGAAGGGGAGAGCCGAATGGCGCAAGTCGTGGTCGTGACATCCGGCAAGGGCGGCGTGGGCAAGACGACCTCCACCGCCGCCCTTGGCGCCGCGCTGGCACAAGGCGGCGAACGCGTCGTCGTGGTCGATTTCGATGTTGGGCTGCGCAACCTCGATCTGGTGATGGGTGCCGAGCGGCGGGTCGTGTTCGACCTCATCAACGTCGTCCAAGGCGACGCCAAACTGCATCAGGCGCTGATCCGCGACAAGCGGCTCGACAACCTATCGCTGCTCCCGGCCTCGCAGACCCGCGACAAGGATGCGCTGACCGAAGCCGGGGTAGGGCGCGTGATCGAGGAGCTGCGCGGGACGTTCGATTGGGTGATCTGCGACAGTCCGGCCGGGATCGAGCGCGGCGCCACGCTGGCGATGCGCCACGCCGACGTGGCCGTGGTCGTGACCAACCCCGAGGTCTCCTCGGTGCGCGACTCCGACCGCATCATAGGGCTGCTCGATTCCAAGACGGAGCGGGCGGAGAAGGGCTTGCGGATCGCCAAGCACCTGCTGCTCACGCGCTTCGACGCGGTGCGCGCCGGACGGGGGGAGATGCTGAAGACCGAGGACGTGCTGGAGATACTGTCGATCCCGTTGCTCGGTATCATCCCCGAAAGCCAGGACGTGCTGCGGGCGTCGAACCTCGGTGCGCCCGTCACCATCAACAACCCGTCCAGCCCCGCCGCGCGCGCCTACGCCGAGGCGGCGAAGCGGTTGCGCGGGGAGACGGTGGAGATCAGCATCCCGGCCGAGCGGTCGAGCTTCTTCGGCAAGCTGTTCGGACGCGGGAGGGCGATCGCATGAATCTGCTGACGCTGTTTCGCCGTCGCGATTCCGCTCCCGTCGCGCGCGAGCGGCTGCAAATCCTGCTCCAGCACGAGCGCGCGGTGGTCGGCAAGAACGACCTGGTCTCGATCCTGCGCGAGGAGATCCTGGCGGTCATCGCCAAGCACGTCGCGGTGGACCGCGACAAGGTGATGATCAAGCTCGACCGCGGCAGCGTCGCCTCCACCTTAGAGATCGATGTGGAGGTGCCGAGCGGCTTGGCCCTCCACCCGACCCATCGGGTTGCATAATAGAGCTTTTGCACAACCATAACGTGAGCTAGAGTCTCGGGAGACCCTGGAGAATCGGGCTCATGGTCGCTCTCGTGCGTCTCCTTGCATGCCTCGCGGCCGGGGCCATCCTCAGCGGCGGCGCCGCCCGGGCCGACTGGCTCTGGTTCGACGATTCCCAGCCTGGCGTGCTGCGGGTGGAGGCGAATGGGTTCACCCTCGCGCCGTTGGTGATCGACGCGGGCGGAGTCAGCTACGTGGTCACCAACGGCACGTACGACGACCGTGACCTGCTGCTGCCAGGGATGACGGATGCGAGCTTCGCCGGCACGTTCTCGCTGTACTACGCGACCGCCGCGACGTTCACGATGACCGAATTCTTCTTGCCGTCCGTGGGCGCCGCGATCCCCGGCGCCGAGCTGGTGCTGAACGGCGTGGCGGAAGACGGCGGAGAGCATGTCAGCGGCACCTTCATCGGCGCGGGAAACCCCGCGCTTCCGACGTCGGTGCCGACCGGGGCGCGGGTGATCGTCGCGGACCTCGACGGGACGTTTCCGTTCAGCACGCAGAACCTGTCGATGCTGGTATCGTTGAGCAACGACCCGGTCGGGGCGGCGGAGCCGGCGGGCCTCGGCGTGCTGGGTTTCGCCCTGCTTGGGCTGGCCTGGGCGCGTGGGCGACGCGGGCGCTTGAACCCCATGCTCTCACCGCATAGGATCGCTGGCCGAACGGGCGTTGTGTAGCCAGAGACGGGAGGCTGCGGTGAACAAGAAATTCGTCTGCGTAATTGCCCTTGCTGCGATGACGTGCGCGGGTGCGTTGCCGGCCGGGGCGCGGACGAGCTCCAGCACCAACCGTCAAGTGTACACGGCCAAGCTGTTCCCGATGAACGCGAATGTCACGGGGCGCAAGGCGACCGCGGAAGCGCGGTTTGTCGTCAACGGCGACAGGCTGACAATCACCATCAAGGCGCAGGGCGTGCCGCCGGGCATGATCCATTGGCAGCATTTCCACGGTTTCAAGGATAACCAGGCCGCCGACTGTCCGACCGAAGCAGCCGATGTCAACCATGACGGCATCATCGACCTGATCGAGACCGAGCCCGCGTCCGGAACGACGATGGTACCATTCGATGCCAATCCGGCTGGCATGGACATCGCGCACGGCGACTACCCGAAAGCGTCCGCGCGCGGCACATACGAGTATCAAAGGACGGTATCCTTGAAGGCTTTGCAGGCGGCGTTCTCCAAGGCATTCGATGGCCAGGAACTTGATCTCGATCGCCGGGTCGTGATGATCCACGGCGTTCCGGATGGCACCAAGCTTCCCGCGTCCGTCGCCTCGCTGGGGCCGATCCCCGCGCAAGTCACGTTGCCGATCGCCTGCGGCAAGATCCAGCGGGTGAGCCACTAAGGCACGGGCGATGACCACGTCGATGGTGGCGATGCGCGACGGCATCCGCCTCGCCACCGACGTCCACCTCCCCGACGGTGCCGGGCCGTTCCCCGTGATCCTCGAGCGAACCCCCTACGGCCGCCACTTGCCCAGCCGCAGCGAGATCACCGCCACCGACCCCATTTCGGTCAGCCGCGCCGAACTGGCCGCGTATTTCACCGCGCATGGCTACGCGGTCGTCTTCCAGGACACGCGAGGCCGCTACGGTTCGCAAGGCCGTTTCGTGAAATACCTGTCGGACGGCGAGGACGGGTTCGACACCTGCGCCTGGCTCGTCACGCAGCCCTGGTGCGACGGGCGCATCTGCACGATGGGCCTTTCCTACGCGGCGCACACGCAGGCGGCGCTCGGTTGCCTCGATCCGCCCGGCGTGATCGCGCAGGTGCTCGATTGCGGCGGCTTCGCCAACGCATGGAAATCCGGCATCCGCCAGTCGGGCGCATTCGAGTTGAAGCAGGCGACCTGGGCGCTCAAGAACGCGCTGGTCTCGCCGGAGGCCGAGGCCGACCCGGTGATGCGCGCCGCGCTCGCCAGCGAGGACGTCCGGGACTGGTTCACGCGGATGCCGTGGAAGCCGGGCCACTCGCCGCTGCGCCACCACCCCGATTACGAAGCCTATCTGCTCGACCAGTGGGCACACGGCGCCGACGGCGCCACCTGGCATCAACTGGGCCTGCGGGCGGAGGACTGGCACGAGCGCTACAGCCGCGCCGACTGCGTCCACATGTCATCGTGGTGGGACCCGTACCCGCTCACCGCGACCGCCAACTACACGGGCTTGAAGCAGCGCGGACAGCAGCGCCTGATCCTCGGACCGTGGACACACGGGGACCGTAGCGAGCGTGTCTTCGGCGACGTCGATTTCGGCCCGGACGCCCCGCTCGACTCCTGGGCCGGCGACTGGCGCGCCTATCGCCGGCGCTTCTTCGACCACGTCGTGAAGGGGACGCCGCTCGACGAGCCCGCGGTCCGCGTCTTCGTCATGGGCGGCGGCAGCGGGCGGCGGACGGCGGCGGGGCATCTCGATCACGGCGGGCGCTGGTTGACGGCGACCGACTGGCCGATCCCCGGCACGGAATTCGTCGCCTACCACCTGCATGGCGATGGGGCGCTGGACCCGTCATCGCCCGCATCCGATGCGCCGCCACTGTCGTACGACTTCGACCCGCGCCGCCCGGTCCCCACGATCGGCGGCGCGATGAGCAGCCTGGAGCCGGTGGCGCGCGCCGGAACCTGGGATCAGACGGAAGCGCCCGGGTTCTTCGGCTGCGCGCCGCCCTACCTCCCGCTTGCCTCGCGCTCCGATATCCTGGTGTTCCAGAGCGCGCCGCTGTCACGCCCGCTGCAACTTGTCGGACCGATCGAGGCCGAACTGTACGTGGCGACCGACGGCCCGGACACCGACTTCACCGCCAAGCTGATCGACGTCCATCCGCCCTCGCCCGACTATCCGCGCGGCTACGCCATGCTGATCACCGACGGCATCCTTCGCCTACGCTACGCCGAAGACCCGGCATCACCCCGCTTGCGCCGCCCCGGGGAAGTGGTGCGCGCGCGGATCACGCTGTTCCCGACGGCGAATTTGTTCCTGCCGGGCCATCGCCTGCGCCTCGACATCTCATCGAGCAACTTCCCCAAATTCGACGTCAACCCCAACACCGGCGAGCCGGAGGGCGGCGCGGGGCGCAAGCGGATCGCGGTGAACGTCGTCTTCGCCGACGCCGCGCGGCCGAGCCGGGTGGTGCTGCCGGTCCTGGCCCTCTAAACCATCACGTATCATGCTTGACCTCGTCCCTGCCCCGGCGGCCTTGCCGCCCGGCCGCCGCGTCTATGCGATCGGCGACATCCACGGCTGCCTCGCCCAGCTCACCGCACTGCACGCCATGATCGAGGCCGACCTCGCGGCGCGCCCCGTCGCGGCGCCGTTGCTCGTGCACATCGGCGATTATGTCGACCGCGGACCCGACACCGCCGGGGTGATCGAACGCCTGCGCCACGGCCCGCCCGTCACCGGCGTTCCGACGGTCAATCTCAAGGGCAATCACGAGCAGACCATGATAGAGGCGCTGGCGGGCGAACGCGCCGCCGGAACCGACTGGCTGTTTCACGGCGGCAAGCCGGCGATGGAAAGCTATGGCCTGGATCCCGACGGGCCGCGCACGGCGTGGCGGGCGGCGGTACCCCATGCCCATGTCGCGTTCCTCCATCAGCTTACGTTGATGCACCGCGAGGGCGGCTACGTTTTCGCCCATGCCGGCATCCGCCCCGGCATTAAATTGGAGGAGCAGACGCAAGACGATTTGCTCCGCATCCGTCAGCCCTTCCTGTTCACCGACCAGGACCTCGGCGTCGTCGTCGTTCATGGCCACACCCCGACCAAGGCGCCGATCATTCGCTCCAACCGCATCGGTATCGACACCGGCGCCGTGTTCGGCGGAGCGCTGACCTGCCTCGTGCTGGAAGACGCCAGGATGGGATTTCTGGTGGCGTGAACGCTCTCGCCGGGCCATGACGGTCGAGGTCGCGTCGCGCTCCATTTCGGGGCGCGAGCGGGCGATGTTCGCCATCCTGTGCTTCGTCTGGGGCACCACCTGGCTCGCCATGAAGGTCGGCATCGCCACCGTTCCGCCGGGCTTTTTCGCCGGCACGCGATGGACGGTCGCCGGCCTCGCGCTGCTGCTCTATCGCGCCTTGTCAGGTCACACGTTCGCCGTGCCGTTCCGCCTGCGCGGCCGGCTGATCCTGTGCTCCGTCCTGTTGGTCTCGGCCAACCAGGTCGTCCAACTCTACGGGCTCCGCTACGTCACCGCCGGCCTCGCCGCTGTGCTCAGTTCGGCGCTGACGCCGATCGGGCTGCTCGGCTTCGCCGTCCTGCTGGGCCAGGAAAAGTTCCGCTGGCAGCAGGGAGTCGCGATGGCGCTCGGGGTCGCCGGCATCTGCGTCCTGTTCGGGCCGAAGGCGCTGGAGGGCGATCTGCACATTCCCGAGGTCGCCGGGGCGTTCGCGGTGATCTTCAGCACGCTCTGCTACGCCCTCGGCTCGGTGCTCGCCCGCCCGCTGATGCGGACGATGCCGCCGGCGCAGGTCGCGGCGATGACAAACTTCATCGGCGGCGTGATCCTGCTGGTCGGCTCGCTCGCATTCGAGCCGGGCGCGCTCGATGCCGGCAACTGGGGCTGGCCGGCCTTTATCGCCTGGCTCTATCTGCTGATCCCGGGTTCGCTCGGTGCCACCGTCATCTATTTCCTGCTGGTGCGCGACTGGGGCGCCAGCCGCACCGGCACCTATGCGTTCATCTCGCCGATCATCGCCGTCGTTCTCGGCGCCGCCCTGTTCGGCGAGGTCGTCGGGCCGTCCGACGTGGCCGGCATGATCCTGATGCTGATGGCGGCGGGAATGGTGTTGCGGATCAAGCGCTGAGGCTCAACGATTGGTCCGCGCCGCGCTCACGCCCCCGCTGCCCGACCGCCCGCCGTCAACCACGATGTGGGTTCCAGTCAGATTGCCGGACAGATCGGAGCACAGGAACAGCACCGCGTTGGCGATCTCCTCGGGCATCGTATAGCGCCCGGTCGGCATCCCGGCGGCGAGCGCGGTGTGGACCGCTTCGGGATCGGCCGGGTTTCGCATGGATTCGAGCGAGCGCATCATCCGCGTCTCCACCGGCCCCGGACAGACCGCGTTGACCCGCACGCCCGCGCGCGCGACGTCGATGGCGGCCGTCTTCGTCAGGCCGAGCACGCCATGCTTGGCGGCGGTGTAGGCCGGCATCCCAGGGGCGCCGAACAGCCCGGCGGTCGAGGCGGTGTTGACCACCGTGCCGGCACCCTGGTTCACCATCACCGGCAGCACATGGCGCAACCCGAGGAAGACCCCCTTCAGGTTGACGGCGATCACCGCATCGAACGCATCCTCGTCGTACTCGGGCGTCGGCACGACGACGCCTTCGATCCCGGCATTGTTGAAGAAGCAGTCGATGCGTCCCCAGGCATCGAGCGTTGCCTGAACGTAGTTGCGCACATCGGCGGCCCGGGCCACGTCGGCGGTCACGCTGCGCGCCTCCGTCCCGCACGCATTGGCCGCCGCGGCGCTGTCCTGCGCCGCGTTGGCGTCGCGATCGACCACCATGACGCGCGCTCCGGCGCGGGCGAACGCGATTGACGCCGCCCTGCCGATCCCGCCGCCGCCGCCGGTGACGAGCGCCACCTTGCCGGTAAAGTCCATATGCGTTCTCCGTTGGTTTCAGGCGGCGCAGAGCGCCATGAGGGCGCGGACGTCATCGAGCGTGTCGAGCCGCTCTACCGCCTCCGCCAAGTCTCGCGCGCGCGCGCCGATGATCGGTTCTGCCAGGGCAGCGAACTTGGCGGCGATGCGGCCGCCTTGCAGCGCGACGTCGGCAGCCGGAACGCCGGAATCATGGCGCGCGGTCAGCACCGTGCCGTCCGTCAGCGTCAGTTGCAGATCGGCGAGCGTGTGCGCCCCGCGCGGCACGAAGTCGATCTCCACGCGCTCGCGCAACGCGACCAGGCGCGGGTCGGCGGCGCTCGCCTCGCTGTAGCTCGCGAGCGCGCCGGTCTCGATCCCGGACAGCGCCATCGCGACGGTCTGACGCAAACTGAACTTCGCTTCGAGGCCGGTGCTGGGCGCGAGGATGTTGCACACCCGATCGCACGCCTCGTTCATCGTCAGGTGGATACGCTCGACCCGATCGGGCGTCAGGTGGTGCTGCGCGCGCAGGCCGCGCGCGGCTTCGATCGGCGCGTGCGTCAGATAGCAGGCGGCGTGGTATTTGAATAGATTGTACCGAATGTGATAACCTTCGGACGGCTCCGCCAAGGCGAACTCCGGGTGGAAGTCGGGGCTATGGGTGCGCGCGAAACCCTGCGCGCATTCCAGCGCGTCGGTTCGGCTGGTGAACCCGCGCGCGGCGAGGCGGGCGGAACGCAACCCGTTGGCCGAAGCCGTTCCGGCGTGCAACGGCTTGCACATCGTGCCGAACATCGACTTCAACCCGGCCGCCTGGGTTGCGGCGATGCCGAGCGCGGTGGCGAATCGCCGCTCGTCCAGCCCCAGCAGGTGCGCGCAGGCCGCCGCCGCGCCGATGGCACCGACGGTCGCGGTCGCATGGAAGCCCAGCTCGTCGTAATGGCCTGGCGCGATCAGCCGTCCGACCCGGCACGCCAGCTCGTAGCCGGCGACGAAGGCGGCAATCACGTCGGCCCCGCTCGACCCGCGTGTCTCCGCGAGCGCGAGCAATCCGGGCAGGATCGCGACCGACGGATGGCCGGGCATCGCCATGTTGACGTCGTCGAAGTCGAGCGCGTGTCCCGCCGCCCCGTTCACCATCGCCGCCGCCGGTGCCGGCAGGCGTGCCCCGTGGCCGATGATCGTCGCGGCCGGCTTCCCCCCGTCGTCGGCGAGATCGGCGAGCAGAATGCGAGTCAGCTCCTCTGTGGCGCCGGCGAGCGCGCAGCCAAGCGTGTCCAGGATGCATTGCCGGGCCAATGCGCGAACATCATCGGGCAGTGCCGCATAGCGAATGGCGCGGGCCTTGCCGACGAGGGCCGTGGTAAGATCGGTCATGCTCACCTCCCCTGGAAATCAGGCTTCCGCTTCTCGTTGAAGGCGTTGATGCCCTCCTGGCGGTCCCGGGTCGGGACCATGCGGTTATAGGCCTCGATCTCGAACATCATGGCGCTGCGGAGGTCCATGTTCAGGCCCTGATTGACCGACTGCTTGATCTGGCGGATGGAGATCGGCGCGTTGGCGGCGATCACGGAGGCGGTCTCCAGGGCTTCGCTCAACAATGCGTCGGGCGCGCACACCCGGTTGACCATGCCCCACGCGACCGCCTCTTCGACGGTGAACGGCCGGCCGGTCAGCATGATCTCCTTCGCCCGCCGCGCGCCGACCGCGCGCGGCAGGTTCTGCGTGCCGCCGGCGCCCGGCATGATGCCCAACGTCACCTCGGTCAGCGCGAACCGCGCATTCGTCGCCGCATAGACAAAGTCGCAGCACAGCGCGATCTCCAGCCCCCCCGCGTAAGCCGCCCCATTGACCGCCGCGATCACCGGCACCGGGCAGTCGATGATCGCTCGGATACCCCGCTCGAAGATCAGGTGCTGGTCCTGCCACTGCGCGTCGGTCATGCCGTGGCGCTCCTTCAGGTCCCCGCCCGCGCAGAACGCCCGATTGCCGGCACCCGTCAGCACGATGCAGCGATGCCGCCCCGGCGCGGCGTTGAACCCGTCGAACGCGGCGAGGAGGTCGAGCCCCATCTGGGTGTTCATCGCGTTCGCCGAGTCCGGCCGGTTCAGCGTCACCAGGACCGTGTGCGGCTGCGGCTGCTCGATGCGGAGTGTCTGGAGCGTCTCGGTCATTGCGTTGCCCCCCTAACCCGCTCGGCGAAGCCGGACATCGCGGCGGGGTCCATCCAGCGTACCACCGCGACGATCCCCATGTCCGGGTCCACCCAGGTTTGGTTGCCGCCCGCGCCAGAGGCGAAGAAGCTGCGCTCCGACGCGCCGGGCACTCGGATGCGTCCGGTGTTGAGCCACCACATGAGCCCATAGAGCGGATTGAGCGCGCACGGGGTCAACGATTCCGCGATCCACGCCTCCGCCAACAACCGCCGTTCGTTGCAAACGCCCCGGTTCAACATCAACGCTCCGATGCGCGCCTGATCCTCGGCGTCGATCTCCATCCCACCGCCCCAATGGGTGCCACCGGACACGGATTCAATCTGCCGCCCGTCTATCTCGACCTGTGAGTTCCGATAGCCATGCCAGGCCCAGGTCTCCGAGGCGCCGATCGGGCGCATGATCCGCTCGGCGAACACCTCCGGCAAGGGACGGCGGAACAGCCGCAGCAACGCGAGCGACAGCCGGTTCACCCGGACGTCGTTGTATTCCCAGACACTGCCCGGCGGCCCCAGCGTACGCGTGCCCTTCACCCCGCGTCCTTCGGAGGCGACGCGGCGGTTGCGGTCGATCGCGTCCGACTTGCCGAACAGCGTGCCTTCCCATTCCGAGGTGAGTTGCAGCAGATGGCGCCAAGTGATCGCGCCGTTATGCGGCCCGTCGAAGCCGCCGTCATGGACGGCGTCGCAGACCCGGGCGTCAAGATCGGAGATCAGTCCGTCCGTCCAGGCGATCCCGGCCAGCAGGCTGAGATAGCTTTTGGCGACGCTGAACGTGAAGTCGACCTGTCGCGTGTCACCCCAGGACGCGACCGTGTGACCGTGCCGCATGATCAACCCGTTGGGCTCCCCGCGCGCTCGGATCGGGCCGAGGATCTCGTTGTCCGGCGCCGGCTCGAAGAATTCGGACTCGAGATGCGCGCGCAGGTCGCGCGGCCAGGGCGTCTCGTGTCCGGCGGCGAAGGCGACCGCCTCGTTCAGCGTCACGCCGCGATCTGCTCGGCCGTCGGCGAATCCCCTGCCACCGTGGTGCGGCGCATGTCTCGCGGCTCCGTCTCGTCGAACCGGCGGACGCGGTGCATCGTCTGGCGATTGTCCCACATCACGATGTCCCATTGCCGCCACCGATGCACGTGGACGAAACGCGGCTGGGTCGCGTGTTCGGCGAGGTCGCGGATCAGCGACAGCGATTCCGGGCGCAGCCAGCCGACGATCGTGCCGATGTGCGAGCTGAGGTATAGCGACTTGCGCCCGCTCACCGGATGGGTCCGTACCAGGCTCTGACGCACCGGGCGGAACGCCGCGCGCTCCTCCTCCGTCAGTTCGGTGAAGCCGAGCGCGCCACGCGAGTAGATCAGCGAATGCTCGCACATCAAGGGTTCGATCAGCGCCTTCGTCCGTTCGTCCAGCGCGTCATAGGCGGCGCGCATGTCGGCGAACTCGGTATTGCCGTCTCGGCTCGCCGGCAGACGACATGACAGGATCGAGTATTTCGCCGGTACCGCGCGAAACGAACTATCGGAGTGCCAGAGCTGGTTGCCGAGGTTGAACAGCCGCCGTCGATCGTCGCGCGCCAGCGGCTTGCCGTCCTTGTCGAGGTTGGACACGTCGTTCATGCCCGTGGGCAGCCGTTGCTGGTCCGCGCGAGTGATGTTGCCGCCGCGCGACGCCTCGATGGCGCCGAAATTGAGCGTGAACGCCATCTGCTGATCGTTGTCGATGCGCTGGCCGTGGAAGACCAGCACGCCGAACTTGTCCATGCCGGCCTCGATCGCCGCCACGTCGCCCGCCGACAGCGTTCGCGTCAGGTCCACCCCGGACACCTCGCCGACGAAGCCCGGGTTTCCCGAGGGGTTGGCCGGGTTGATGTTGACCGTCATGGCCGGCTCCTGTCGCTTGCGGGCACCGGGCATTATACCCCGCCGCGCGATGCGAGCCAGAGGAGGGCTGCGATGACCGAGGAGCTGACGATGCTGGCGATCGGCGAGGACTATCCGGACCTCCGCCATTCCGTGCGGCGCATCTGCGAGGGCTATCCCGGCGTCTACTGGCGGAAGCTGGAGGACACCCAGGACTATCCGACCGCGTTCGTAGACGAGCTGACCCGGGCGGGCTTCCTCGGTGCGCTGATCCCCGAGGAGTACGGCGGCAGCGGCCTACCGGTGCGCGCCGCGGCGGTGATCCTGGAGGAGATCAACGCATCGGGCTGCGTCGCCAGCCAAGGTCACGCGCAGATGTACATCATGGGCACGCTGCTGCGCCACGGCAGCGAGGCGCAGAAGCGCCGCTATCTCCCCGACATCGCCGCCGGCCGGCTGCGCCTGCAAGCGTTCGGGGTGACGGAGCCGACGACCGGATCGGACACCACCAACCTCAAGACCCGCGCGGTGCGCGACGGGGATTCCTACCTCGTCAGCGGCCAGAAGGTCTGGACCTCGCGCGCGATGCATTCGGACATGATGCTGCTGCTCGCCCGCACGACGCCCGCCGATCAGGTGAAGCGGCGCACCGAGGGCCTGTCGGTGTTCCTCGTCGATCTGCGGGAGCATCGCGGCAAGGGCCTCGAGATCCGCCCCATCGAGGCGATGATCAACCACAACACCACCGAGATATTCTTCGATAACCTCCGCGTCCCCGCCGAGAACCTGATCGGCGAGGAGGGCAAGGGTTTTCGCTACATCCTCGACGGCCTGAACGCCGAACGCATCCTCGTCGCGAGCGAGGCGGTGGGCGACGGCCGCTGGTTCATCAAGAAGGCGACGCAATACGCCAAGGACCGCGTGGTGTTCGGCCGCCCGATCGGCACCAACCAGGGCGTGCAGTTCCCGATCGCGCGCGCCTGGGCCGAACTGGAGGCCGCCGACATGATCTGCCGCCGCGCCGCCGCGCTGTTCGATGCCGGCCGCGAGTGCGGCGCGGACGCCAACATCGCCAAGCTGCTGGCCTCGGAAGCGACCTGGAAGGCCGCCGAGGCAACCATGCAGACGTTCGGCGGGTTCTCCTACGCCCGCGAATACGAGATCGAGCGCAAGTGGCGCGAGTGCCGATTGTACCAGATCGCGCCGATCAGCACGAACCTCGTGCTCGCCTATGTAGGCCAGCATGTGCTCGGCATGCCGAGGTCGTATTGACCTGGCGCCGGCTCGCGCCGCTGGTACTGCTCGCGGCGCTGTGCGGTTGCGCGCCCCCGCTCCCGGTCAGTGCGTTCGCGGGCACGGGACCGGAATTCGACCCGATCCGCTTCTTCACAGGTCACACGGTCTCCTGGGGCGTGATGGAGAATCGCGGCGGCGCGCCGACCGGGCGCGTGCGGACGGACTGCCTCGGCGAGGCGGACGGCCCCGACGGGCTGCACATGGTTCAGCATCTCGCGTTCAGCGACGGCAAGACGCAGACGCGCGACTGGCACATGCGCCGCACCGCCCCGCACCGCTTCGAGGGCACCGCCAACGACATGGTCGGCACGGCGGTCGGCGAAGCGGCGGGCCCGGTGTTCCACTGGCGCTGGATTCTGGTGGGCAGCCCGGGCAATCCGCTGCTCAACGTCACGCTTGATCAGTGGATGTACTTGATGCCCGACGGCGCGATGGTGAACCGCACGACGGTTAGCAAGCTGGGGGTCATCTTGACGGAGGTGACGGAACAGTTCGAGCGGAAGGAATAGCACCGGGGACATGCACCCTCAGGCCGAGCGCCTCCCCGGCCGCCGCAAGTCGCCGATCCAGGGTGATCAGCGTCAGATCGAGCCGGCGGCATATCGCCGCGTGCAGGGCATCCGGCGCCCGCAGCATCAGCTCGAACCGACGGACGTATTCCCCTGCGAGGCGCATGTCCGAAGCCCGGATGTCGCAAGGCAAGGTCGCGCCAGCCCGCCAAGTGTCGAAATCCGCGAGACGGATAGTCGCATCCTCGCGGTCGAAGTAGGCCGCCCGCACCAAGCGAGAGAGCCCGGACGCGACCTCGGCTGCCGCGAAGTCGCTGACCCGGAGATCTCCCGGCCACGAATCGAGCAACTTCAGCACGGCCGGACTGCCCGGTTCCTCGATCAGGGTCGGAATGAGGACGCTCGCGTCCAGATAGGCGCTCACTCATCCTCATAGAGTTGTCGCAGCAATTCGACAGAGGTGATGTCCATGCCCTTGCGGGCCTCGCGGCGCGCCCGCATCCATTCATTCAGGGCAGTCCGGTCACGACGAACCTCCGGGGCCGCCGTCGCGCGCAACTCGACCACGGGTTTGCCGTGCCGGGTGATGACCACGTCCTCGCCGTCGAGCGCTTCGTCGATAAGGCGTGGCAGATGGTTCTTGGCGTCCGCGACGCTGTACGTCGCCATTGGCCTGCTCCTGGCTTTATAGCCATCAAGAATAGCCATTTTCTTGGCTAGCGTCGAGGGGCTTTTAGCCGAGCCTACCGCCACTCCGCCGCCTGCGTCCGCACCCAGTCGCCCGTGAGGGCCAGGTCCTGCTCGACCGCGCGCAACAGCGGCGCCATCAGGTGGGCGGTCACCTCGGGCCAGTTCCGCGCCAGCGTCGCCAACGGCACCTCCTGCGTCACGATCCGGTGCGACACCAGCGAGGCGCCGCTCTGCACCCATCTGGCCGCCGGATCGAACAGCACCCGGCCCGACAACCCCCACCACTCGCAACGGAACATCACTGTCCGGGCGGAGCCGAAGAAGCGGGCGAAGGCGCGGGCATGGCAGACCAGCTCCGCCACTTCGCGGGCAAGCGCGTTCGGGCTGAACCAGGTTCCCGGATCCATTCCCAACGTGTCGTTCAGTTCCCGACGATCCTCGCCATAGCCGCGCACGATGCTTGCGATGCCGCGCGGGGAGACGCGCCAGAAATCCGCCATCTCGCTCGGCGCCATGTCACGCAGCCATGCGATTTCGAGGAAGTCGGTCTCCTCATCGCCGGTGGCGGCGTCGGTCACGAAGCGTCCCCGCACCGCGCGCCGATAGGGCGGGTCGAACATGCGCGGGCCGATTCGGATCACATCCTGCACGCTGAAGACGCAGCGGCTGAGGAACTCGGGCAGCTGCACCGGCTCCAGCACTTCGCCTCGGCCGACTTCGAAGGCATAGCTGAGAGCATAGTGTCGCGGTCCCAGGATGTCGGCGACCGGGCTGCGCGGCACCAGTGCGCGGAACGCCTCGTGCGCCGCGTCGTGCCAGAGGCGCAGCCGTTCGGTCAGGGTGGGCGCGTCCCGCCGCCCTTCGATCGCCGCGTCGATCAGGCCAAGCAGCGCCTGCCGGTCCTGACGCACGCAGCGGCGCAACAGCGGCGCCCAGTCCCACGGCCCCTCCATGCGGGCGCTTTCGGGTCGCGGCACGCCCACCGTTCCCCGCCGCGCGACACCGTGCCGACGGACGTAGACGGCGCCTCGCTCGATCAGGCGCTCGTTGTTCACCACCGGGCCATCGCGGCGGATGAAGACCGGGCAGGCGCCGTGGCCGGGAACGCGGATCACCGGATGGTCGTCGCCAATCGCCGAGCGGACGATCGCGACCTCGCAGCGCGGCGCCGGGTCGAGATAGGCGTCGGCGACCGCCGCGACCTTTGCGGCCTCGCATACCGTCGCGAAAGGTTCAGTGTCGGTCGGCGCCAGCGTGTCTTCGTTGAAGCCGAACGCGATCACCCCGCCGCCGTCGTTGGCGATCGCCGCGATGTCGCGGGCCAGCTCCGCCGCGTCCTCCGGGTTGTCGAGGTTGCGCCAGCTTTTGTATTCGAGATTGAGCGCCCGGCACGGCGCGTCGACCATATCCTGCAAGTGGGTCGGGGCGGTCGGGACACAGACATCGTCGAAATCCGCCTCGCGTGGCGGGATGGATCGGTCGCGCTGGAGAGATTCGAGCGACATCGGGGGCCAGCTTGGGTTCCGAGGCTTCAGCCTACACCCATCGTTGGCCGAGGGTTCTGAAAGAATGCATAATAGGGAACGCGATAAATGCGTGATTGGAGCCTTTGATGCCCGCCAACCTCCCCGCCGTCAGCCTCGTGGCCGTCCCTGGCCGGCGCCGCCAGACCATCGAGATTGCGCGAGAGATCGAGCGGCGAGGCTTCGACGGCATCTTCTGCCCCAGCCTGTTCGCTTCCATGTCGCTCTGCGAGGCGCTTGCCTGGAATACCGAACGGGTGATGTTCGGCCCGATGATCGCGCCGATCTACGCACGCACCACACCCGATTTCGCTCAGGCCGCCGCTTTCCTGCACGAGGTCTCGGCCGGCCGTTTCCGCTTCGGCATCGGCGTCGCCCACGCGCCGAGCCACGCCCGTATGGGGGTGACGCCCGGCAAGCCGCTTGCCGACACGCGCGCCTTTGTCGAGAAGCTGCGCGCGGTCGAGGGCATCGGTCCACTTCCGCCGATCGTCCTCGCGGCCCTGCGGCGCAAGATGGTCGCGTTGGCGGGCGAGATCGGCCAAGGCGTGGTGTTCGCCAATGCCGCGCGCTCTCACATGGCGGCCTCGCTCGCCGCCTTGCCGGCCGGCAAGCGCACCGATCCGGCGTTCTTCATCGGGGTGATGATCCCGACCTGCATCGCTGACGACGTCGAGGCGGCCAAGGCGGTGAACCGGCGGACGCTCACCGGCTACGCGCGCCTGCCGAACTACCGCAACTACTGGAAGGAAGCCGGCTACGTCGAGGAAATGGAGGGGATCGAGCGCGCCATCGCCGAGGGGCGGGAGGCCGACATCCCGCGCCATCTCACTGATCGCTGGCTCGACGACGTGAGCCTGTTCGGCCCGGCGTCGCGCGTGCGCGAGCGGCTGGACGCATGGCGGGAAGCGGGCGTGCGGACGCCGATCATCGTGCCGTCGTCGGCGTCGGGCAATCAGATGCGCGCGATCGAGGAGATGTTCGCCGCCTTCGGATAGGATCACGAAGGAAGAACCAAGAAACATGGAGCAGGAGTTCTGGCGTCTAATATTTGTGCATCGTTGGAAGCGGAAGTCGAAACAATCCAGGCCCCGCAGCGGCGACCGTTCTGGATTGCTTCGCCTTCGGCTCGCAATGACAGCCTTCTCGATTCAACTATGACGCTCCTAGGCGTTTGCCTGTGTGGCATGGGATTGTCCGTTCTGGTGCCTTGGATCACCAGTTCTGCTCATGCCGACGATCTTTCAGAGAAACGTTGCATCTACCAGGCGGCCCAGGAATTACCTTCGATTCCCGGTCTCTTGATCCAAGACAGCCGCACGAGACCCATTCCGGACGATGTGCGCAAAAAGCTCACCGGCGGAGAGCAACAGGCGATCGATGATGCTGAGACAGCGATGATTGTCGATATCGATGTGAAAGCAGCCGCTCACGATGCCACTTTCAGGTTTATCTGTGCCGTCGCCGGAGCAAAGATTATCGCGGAGCCGATCGGGATCGTTCGTTGACCTATCTCACCCGGCTCCCACCAGACCCCGCGCGAAGTCGTCGGCATCGAATGGGCGGAGGTCGGACGCCTTCTCGCCCACGCCAACCGCGTGGACCGGCAGGCCGAACTGCTCGGCCAGCGCGACGACGATGCCGCCGCGCGCGCTGCCATCGAGCTTGGTGACCACCAATCCGGTGACCGCCACCATCTCCTTGAACACCTTCACCTGCTGGATCGCGTTCTGTCCGGTGGTCGCGTCGAGCACCAGCAGTATGGAGTGCGGTACGCTCGGATCCTGCTTGCGCATCACCCGGATGATCTTGGATAGCTCGTCCATCAGCACGGATTTGTTGTGCAACCGCCCGGCGGTGTCGATCAGCAACACGTCCGCACGCTCGGCCTGCGCGCGGCGCAGCGCGTCGAAGGCCAGGCCGGCGGCGTCGCCATTGGGCGCCCCGGCGATCACCGTGCTGCCGGTGCGCTCGCCCCACACTTGAAGCTGCTCGACCGCGGCGGCGCGGAACGTGTCGCCGGCGACCAGCACCGCGCGCAACCCCTGCTCGCGGTACTGCTGCGCCAGCTTGCCGATCGTCGTCGTCTTGCCGGTGCCGTTCACCCCGACCACCAGCACGACGTGCGGCTTCAAGTCCCGATCGAGGGTCAACGGAAGCGCCACGGGGCGAAGGATGGCGGCGATTTCGTCGGCGAGCGCGGTCTTGATCTCCTCGTCGCTCACTTCATGGCCGAAGCGGGTGCGGCGGAACTCCCGGATCACCCGCCGCGCGACCTCGGTGCCGAGATCGGCGCTGATGAGCAATTCCTCGAGTTCCTCCAGCGCTTCCTCGTCGAGACGGCGCTTGCGGACGATCGTGGTGATGCCGCCCGACAACTTCTGCGTGCTGCGCGACAGGCCTTCCTTGAGGCGCGAGAAGAAGCCGCCGAGCGCCATCTACGCCGCCTCCGCGAGCAGCCCCTGATCGGTCGCCCCCGTGACGCGCGCGGCCACCAGTTGGCCGGGCGATGCAGGCGCGATGAGGCGCACCGGCACGAAGTGCTCGGAATGCCCGGCATCGGCGGCCTCGGTCAGCAGCGAGACGGTGTGGCCTACTTGGCCGGCGAAGAACCGTCCGGCGGCGGTCCGTCCCGCCTCGCGGAGTCTCTCGGCCCGCTCCCGGCGCAAGGGCTTCGCCACGGCGGGCATTCGCGCGGCGGGCGTGCCGGGGCGCTCGCTGTACGGAAACACATGCAGGAACGGCAGCTCGGCGTCGGTGACGAAGGCCAGCGTCTCGGCGAACAGCGCGTCCGATTCCGTGGGAAACCCGGCGATCAGGTCGGCGCCGATCGCGATGCCGGGTCGCAGCGTCCGGGCCCGCGCGATGACGCGACGCGCATCCCCCGCGAGGTGCCGGCGCTTCATGCGCTTCAGGATCAGGTCGCTCCCCGCCTGCAAGGACAGGTGCAGATGCGGCATCAGGCGCGGCTCCTCGGCGATCAGCCGCCAAAGATCGTTGTCGATGGCTGCGGGGTCGAGCGAGGACAGGCGAAGCCGCGGCAATTCGGGCACCAACGCGAGCAACCGGCGCGCGAGCCACCCGAGACCTGGGTTGCCCGGCAACTCCCGCCCGTAGCTCGCGATATCGACCCCGGTCAGCACCAACTCGCGATACCCCGACGCGACCAACGCACGCGCCTGCTCCGCCACGGCCTCGATCGGAACCGAGCGGTTGGCGCCGCGCCCGAACGGGATGACGCAGAAGGTGCAGCGATGATCGCACCCTTGCTGCACCTGCACGAACGCGCGTGCGCGGCCGACGAACTCCGTGACCGGATGCGCTGTCGCATCGCGTGCCGTCATGATGTCGCCAACCGCGCCGGGCGCGTCCGGCGCCCAGCTTTCCGCTCGCAGCTTCTCGGCATTGCCGAGCACGCGCGTGACGCCGGGCAGCGCGGACCAACCTTCGGGGTTGATCTGCGCGGCACAGCCGGTGACGACGACGCGCGCGCCCGGCCGTTCGCGGACGGCGCGGCGGATCGCCTGGCGAGCCTGCCGCTCCGCCTCCGCGGTCACCGCGCAGGTATTGATCACGATCGTGTCGTCGAGCGCCGCCGCGTGGCCGCGCATGACCTCGCTCTCGTAGGCGTTAAGACGGCACCCGAACGTCAGGATCTCGGCGCTCATCGCGGATAGGCGTCGAGATCGACGGTCCCGATGTACGCGGTGGCGATCGGACCGGTCATCAGGACGTGCCCGTTTTCCAGCCATTCGATCCGTAGTTCGCCACCGTCGAGCACCACGGTCGCGGTCCGGTCCGCGAGACCCCGTCGGTGCGCATTCGCCAGGGCGGCGCAGGCGCCGGAACCACAGGCGAGCGTGAGGCCGGCGGTCCGCTCCCAGACGCGAAGGCGGATGCGATCGGGGGCGAGCATTTGGGCGACGCCGATATTCGCGCGCTCGGGAAAAAGCGGATCGTGCTCCAGCGTCGGGCCGAGCAGCTCCATCGGGACCGAAGCGACGTCATCGACGAAGAAGGTCGCGTGCGGATTGCCCATGCTCGCCGCCGCCGGGTCGGCGAGCATTCCGGCCCGAACGTCAAGGTGCAGCGTATCGCGAGACGCGGCGAGCGGGATGTCGCGCCAGTCGACACCCGGCGCGCCCATGTCCACGGCGACCAGGTCGGGCGCCAGGACGTCGGCGCGGAGGTCGCCCGCCCGGGTGCGGATGACGTAATGCCGGCGGCCTGTCTCGCGCGCCAGCAGGGCGGCGACGCAGCGCGTGGCGTTCCCGCAGGCTTCCGCCTCGCTACCGTCGGGGTTGCGGATTCGCATGAACACGTCCGCGCCCGCCGGCGGCGGCTCGAGCGTGATAAGCTGATCGCACCCGATCCCCCGCCGCCGGTCGGCCAGCGCGGCGGCACGCACCGGCGTCAGACACAGCGGTGCGGCCCGCGCGTCGAGCACGACGAAATCGTTCCCGCAGCCGTGCATCTTGAGGAAGGGGGTCGGCATGGACGGCCATATAGAGCCGGGCGCGCCAGTTGGCGATGACTTCCCCGAGGACGATTCAGGCCGGCGACAGCACGTGAATGACGCGGCTCGCGATCATGTCCTTCGTCTTGGCCCCGTAGGCGGCCATGTGCGGGGACTTCGCGTGCGCCGCCAGCGCCTCGGGACTCTCCCATTTCTCGATCACCAGGAAGGTGTCCGGGCCGAACTTGGTCTGGAATCCGCCCATTCCCTCCGCATCCACTGCGGGGCCGTACTCGATGCAGCCCTTCTCTGCATGGACGGCGGCCATGTTGGCGCGGAATGCCTCGAGAATCGCGGCGCGCTTGCTGGGTTGGGCAGTGATGATGGCGACAACGTGGATCATGGATTCT
>JBAWFF010000191.1:0-15975 GCA_049591635.1 Acetobacteraceae bacterium | reverse complement strand
AGCGCGGGCAGCCCCAGCGCGCGCGCCACGATGGCCGCGTGCCCGGCCGGAGAACCCTCCTCGATCGCTACGCCGACGATGCCGCGCGCATGCCAGTCCAGCAACTCGGCCGGCCCTAAACGCCGAGCGAGCAGGATCGCGCCCGGCGGCGTGGGTGCCCGCACGCCATCGCCTTCGAGTTCGGCAAGCAGCCGCCCAGCGAGGTCCTCGAGATCGGCCAGTCGCTCGCGCAGATAAGGGTCGGCGAGGCGCCGCATTCGATCATGCAGTTCGCCAGCGACACGCGCCACGGCGGCCTCGGCCGACAGCCCAGCGCGGATTTTCTCCTCCGCGCGGCGCATCCATCCGGCATCGGCGGCGAGCAGGCGATACGCCTCGAGCACCTCGCGCGACGCACCGCCGTCGGCGGCCTCCACCGGCGCGGCCACGGCAAGCAGTTGGTCGAGTTCGCGCTGCATCCGCTCGAACGCGGCGTGCAGCCGTCCGGCCTCGGCCGCGGGATCCTCGGCGAGCAAGCGGCGGGCGACGCGCTGCACGCGATGCAAGACCACTGGGCCCAGGGCAATCCCGCCGACGAGGGAGATGCCGTGGAAGACATGCGGGACCGTCCCGCCCAACCCCTCATCGGGCGCATCCGTCGCACCCATCGCGGCCAGAAGCTCCGCGAGGAGCATCGCGACGGTCTCCAGCTCCTCCACCTCCTCCTCGGTGTACCGGCGCACGGCGCGATTCTGCACCGCGAGCACGCCGAGCGTCCGTCCGGCCCGGCGTATCGGGACGGCGAGCATCGAGGCGAACGGCTCCTCGCCGGTTTCAGGTCGGTAGGCAAAGGCGGGATGGTTCTGCGCATCGGGGAGGTTCATCACCCTGCCGCTCGCGGCACACAGCCCGACGATTCCCTCGCCCACGCGCAAGCGTGTGTGGCCGATCGCGGCGGGATTCAGGCCCTGGGTGGCGGCAAGCTCGAGAATATCGCCAGGGCGGCGCACGTAAGCCGAGCAGACCTCGGCCACCAGCTCGGACGCCATCAGCTCGACCAGATCCGACATCGGCGCCGCACCATGTGCCATCAGGTCGCGCAGACGCGCGAGCAGCCGGCGCGGCGGGAGTCCCCCCTCAGGCACCGGCACCCACGGACTCACGGCGACATGCCAACGCGGCAACCGCCTGATCGACCAGATCGGCGATGATCGCCGCGACCGGCTGCTCCGCCGTGACCATCCCGACCGATTGGCCGGCCATCACGGAACCCGCCTCGACGTCGCCGTCGATCACCGCGCGGCGGAGGGCGCCGGCCCAAAAATGCTCGATGTCGAGCTGCGCCGCCTCGCGCGCCACCTCGCCGGCGAGGAACCGGCGGATCGTCTCGGCCTGGAACTCCAGGAATCGCGCCGTGCCCTCATTGACGAGGCCGCGCACCGGGATCACCGGAAACCGGGGATCGAGCTGGACCGTCGGCAGGGCATCGCGTGCATTGGCGCGGATGAAGGCCTGCTTGAAGCGGGGGTGGGCGATCGATTCCGTCGCGGCGGCGAAACGCGAGCCAAGCTGCGCGCCGGAAGCGCCCATTTCCAGATAGGCTAGGATCGCCTCCCCGCGCCCCAGCCCGCCGGCGACGAACACCGGGACCTCGCGGACATGCGGCAGGATTTCCTGGGCGAGCACGGTGAGCGAGACCGGGCCGATATGGCCGCCCGCCTCCGATCCCTCGATCACCAGCGCATCGACCCCCAACCGGATCAGCCGCCGTGCCAGCACCAGGGCCGGGGCGAAGCCTATCAGCTTCATCCCGCCATCCTTGATCGCGCGAACCGAGCCGCCCGAGGGCACGCCGCCCGCCAGCACGATATGCGTCACCCCGGCGCGCAGGCATACCGCGATCAGCTCATCGAGCGCCGGGTGCATGGTGATGAGATTGACGCCGAACGACGCCCGGGTGAGCGCCTGGGTGCCCACGATCTCGGCTTCGAGTTGGGTGGGATTCATCGCCCCGCAAGCGATCACGCCGAAGCCGCCGGCATTGGAGATCGCGGCGACCAGATGGCGCTCACTCACCCAGCTCATCGCCCCGCCCATGATGGCGTAGCGGCAACCGAGGAAGCGCGTCCCCCGCTCCCAGAGCGCATCGAGGACCGCGTCAGCCATCGAGGCCATAAGCGGTATGCAGGGCGCGCACCGCCAATTCGGTGTACTCCGCCGCGATCAGTACGCTCACCTTGATCTCGCTGGTGGAGATGACCTGGATGTTGATCGCCTTGTCGGCGAGCGCCTGGAACATGGTGTTCGCCACCCCCGCGTGACTGCGCATCCCGACGCCGACCACGCTGATCTTGGCGACGTTGGGATCGGCCAGGATCTCGGCGTAGCCGACCTGGGCGCGCACCGCATCGAGCGCGACGCGCGCCCGCGGCAGGTCGGCGGTACCCACGGTGAACGTAAGGTCGGTCGTGCCGTCGGCGGAGACGTTTTGCACGATCATATCCACGTTGACGTTATGCTCGGCCAGCGTTCCGAATAGCGCGGCGGCGATGCCGGGCCGGTCGGGCACCCGCTTGACCGTGATCTTCGCCTCGTCACGCGAGTAGGCGATGCCGGCGACGTTCTGCTTTTCCACGATCTCGTCCTCATCCACCACGAGCGTCCCGGGCAAGTCCTCGAAGCTGGACAGCACCCGCACCCTCACCCGTTCGTTCATCGCCAGTTCGACGCTGCGGGTCTGCATGACCTTGGCGCCGACCGAGGCCAGCTCCAGCATCTCCTCATAGGCGATTTTTTCGAGCTTGCGCGCCTTCGCCACGATTCGCGGGTCGGTCGTGTAGATACCATCGACGTCGGTATAGATGTCGCAGCGGTCGGCATGCAGCCCGGCGGCGAGCGCCACGGCCGAGGTGTCGGACCCCCCGCGCCCCAGCGTCGTCACCCGCCCGTCCGGGCCGATGCCCTGAAAGCCGGCAACCACGGCGACCTGCCCCGCCCGCATCCGGGCGATCAAATCCCCGCCCTCGATGCCGACGATGCGTGCCGTGCCATGCGCGCCGTCGGTGCGGATCGGAACCTGCCAGCCCTGCCAGGACCGCGCCTCGACGCCCAGTTCGTGCAAGGCGATGGCGAGAAGCCCCGTGGTCACCTGTTCCCCGGTCGCCACCACGGCGTCGTACTCCCGGGCATCGTGCAGAGGCGCCAGCGCGCGGCACCATCCGACAAGCTGGTTGGTGACGCCGGCCATCGCCGAGACGACCACGGCGACCTCGTTCCCGGCCTCGACCTCGCGCTTGACGCGCCCGGCCACGTTGCGGATGCAGTCGAGGTCGGCGACCGAAGTGCCGCCGAACTTCATCACGATGCGGGTCATTCGGGAAAAAGCCTTTGCCGGGGTCTTCGCGGAGCGCGCGGTGGCGCCGCGGACGCGGCGCAGACATACTGGCCGGAGCGGCAGGGGGCAACATGGGAGGAACGGTTTCGCCGGCGGAGGTGGCTCGGTTCGACGCGCTCGCGGGACGATGGTGGGACCCGAACGGGCCGATGCGCGTGCTCCATCGCATGAACCCGGCCCGCATCGAGTGGATCGTTGCCCAGGCGAGGCGGACCTTTCCGGGTGCCGACGGCTTGCGCGTGCTCGACGTGGGGTGCGGGGCCGGGCTGGCCGCCGAAGCGCTGGCGCGGCGAGGCTTCGACGTGCTCGGGATCGACGCCGCGCCCGATGCGATCGCAGCCGCCGTCGCCCACGCCGCCGGCACCGGGCTGTCACTCGCCTACCGTCTGGCCGCGCCCGAGGACCTGGCGGCCGAACGAGCCCGGTTCCCGGTCATCACCGCCCTCGAGGTGATCGAGCACGTCCCTGATCCGGCGCTGTTCCTGACGGCGCTGGCCGGGCTGCTGGACCCGGGTGGGCTGCTGGTGCTGTCCACTCTCAACCGAACGGCCCTGTCGCTCGTCGCGGCCAAGCTCGCCGCCGAGTACGTGCTGCGCTGGCTGCCCGTCGGTACGCATGACTGGCGCCGGTTCCTGACACCCGCCGAGCTCGCCGCCGCGCTGCGCCGCGCCGGGCTGCGGGTGAGCGATCTGACTGGACTGGGGCTGGACCCGCTCGGAGGAAGGTGGCGCACGGGGGGCGCCACTTCCGTCAACTACATGATGGCGGCTCGGGGGTAGCACGACTGCGGCCGCGCCCCGCGACTGGGCTTGCCGCAGGTCATCACCCCGCTAGATGTGGCCACATCGCCGACTCCAGCGCCGGATTTGTAGTCACGCGGCCTTCGCATGTGCAGCATTTTGTGGACACATCACCTTCGCAGGTGCGGCATTTTGTAGTCACGTCACCTTCGCAAGTGCAGCATTTCGTGGACACATCGACGGGGTGACGAAACTATTTATCTCCGGATCGGCCGCGGGAGTTGACGCGAGACCTCCGGTCCCCGGGTGCTGCCTCTTTGGCCTTTTGGAACCGTCATGGCCGGACTTGATCCGGCCATCCAGCCGCCTCGCCCGCCCACGCTGTTCCGTTGGATGCCCGGATCAAGTCCGGGCATGACGATAACAACCGAACAGTCGTTGTTAGGGCCGTTGGCGCGAGCGCGCCCTCTCCCCTCCCGCACGGGTCCGGCAAAGTGCCGGCCCCGAGGGCAAGCTCTTGGGGGAGGGGTGAAACAATCGGCTACCCGTCACGCCGCCAGAGGGCTTTGTCGTCCAGGCGGGGCGACCATGCCGGTGCGATAGGCCGGCTGCCGGCGATGTGAATCTCAACCGTGACTGCGTCGGGCGGGGCGGCGAGCAATGCGCCGCCATCGGTCCATAGGCGCGGGATGCCGCCGGCACGTTCGACCTCCCACCACCCGTCGCTTCGCCTTACCTACTCAACGATGCCCGAGTTCCTGATTGCAACTCATGTGTATTGAGGAATTTGGCCGCGCCATGCACTATTAACGATGTCATCACGGTTTGGCTGTCCTATTTTATTGACTAAACGCGGACATCGCTTCCAGGGTCTCCTCGGCCACGACTGAAGCCGTGCCTCACGCGCTCGAAGGGGACTTGCATGCTCTCCGGTATCAGAGCCGTTTTCGCCATCTGCATCTCAATCGTGCTGGGGTTCGCCGGCATGGCCGCGGCGCAGATGCCCCCGCCGAACATGCAAAGCCTGATCATCACCAAGCCGGTTCCGTACGAGCAGGCGATGCAGGAGATACTGGGGCGCACGGTCACCATCACCGAGCCGAAACGGGCATCCGTCGCTGCCCCCGGAGTTCATCCCGCGCTGGCACCGAACGGTTGCGGGACGACGCAGCCGCCCGAGATCGTTGAGCTCGCGCGGGCGCTCAAGAACGACCCAGACCTAATCTACGAATACGTCTACAACAACATCGACACGATCCCGATGTACGGCAGCCTCAAGGGTGCGCTCGGGGCGCTGGTCGACCGATCCGGCACCGCTTTCGATCAGGCGGAGCTGATGATCGCGCTGCTTCAGCAGGCAGGAAACTGCACAGGCAGCTTCGAGGTCGGCGAGATCAACCTGAACGCGGCGCAGCTGAACCAATGGCTCGATGTCAACACCTCGCTAAGCAACAATCTGAACGGTATCGGCTACATCCTTGGCAGCAACGGCTTTCCTGGTACCACAACTCCCGGACCAAACAATACGGTCGCGGGCGCCGCTCTCGGTTGGGCGTGGGTGCAGGTGCAAATCGGGGGGACCAACTTCGTCTTTGACCCGGCGACCAAGGTCTACAGTCGGCCTGCGGGCCTCGGCAGCACGCTCGCCGCCGCGATGCACTACTCCCAGTCGACCTTCCTCTCGACCGCCGAGAGCGGAGCGACGATCAATCCAGAGGATATTTCCGGCCTCAATCGCGCCGGCATCCGTTCTGCGCTGGCCGGGTATGCCAGCAACCTGATCTCCTACCTGAAGGCCAACTATCTGACAGCCAGTCCGACCACCATAATTGGCGGGCGAACGATCGTGCCGCTTGCCCTGCATACCCAGCAGCGGACCACATCCCTCTCCTACCAGAATGGCGCGCCGACTAACTATGCGACGCTGCCCAGCAGCTTGCGGACCGCCCTGACCCTTCAGATCCCCGGCGCGAGTGCGACGACATTCGCGACTTCGACGATCTACGGCCACCGACTCAGCTTGTTCTTCTCCTCGTCCCTTGTCCCGGTGCTCGCGCTCGATGGCGTCGCCCAGGAAACGGGTTCGACGGCAACCAGCGGCTCGCAGGTTACCATCACGAGTTCGATCATCCACCCCTGGGCGAAGGTCCCGACGAGTCCCAACGCCTGCGGTCCAAGTGAAAATTTCACCAACTGCACGGCGTTACACGTGACTGCGTCAGCGAACGGCGCTTTCGTGATCGAGAATGGATGGGGGCCGGTCAGCCGCGGTATGATCGAGCGCCACCGAAACCTCTTGAACCAAGCGATCACCGCCAATCCAGGCGACCCCAGCGCCGAGCCGGTGCTCGGCGAGAGCCTGACCATGCTCGGTTTCACCTGGCTCGCCGAGAACGCACAGGTCCAGCAACTTGTCGCGAACTTTGCCGGCACGTCGGTGAGCTATGTGCACGCCCTTGGGATCGTCGGCATGAAGCCGGTTGGCGGATCGGTAGGGCCTTATGTGGATCTGCCGTTGAATGTAGTCGGGAATCTCCAAATCAACGGCCGAGGCAGTTCCTCGGACTCCCAGCCATCGGAGACGGCGGCATTCTTCGCCGATGCGACCACGAGCAGCGTGCTCGAATCCGGCTCCATCGAGCAGACACAACCCGGCGTTCCGGCGGCCTCGACGGTCAAGCTGCTCGACATCTGGGCGCAATCTGGGAAGATTTTCGACATCAACAACAGCGCCGTGCCTGGCGATGATCTGAGCTATTATACGGGCACGATACGACCACAACTCGTCACGACTTATGCGGCGTGCGATCTCTATCGAATTGACACGCTCGTCGGCAACGCGGTCTCCCCGCCAACGGGATGCCCTACCTACGCCACCCCTAATCCGACCGTGCGGGTCATCGCTCCCCTGAATGGCAATATCAATTCCGGTCACACGGACCCGGCGCTCGGCCTATGGAACGGAACGGGCTACTTCCAAATCGCGCAGGATGGCACCTACATCGGTGCCATTATCACGGGCGGCCTCAGCGGCGGCCAGCCTGGGGGAATCTCGAACCCGCAGGATATGGCCAATAATGGGCCGACGGCACAAAGCCCGCCGTCGCAATCTGGGCCTTCCGTCGTACCGGGAGCAAGCCCCCCGAACTCGGCGTCGGCGTTTGGCACCTTCGCCGATCCGCTCAACCGGGTAACCGGAGCCTACCAGTACAGCCACGACGACCTCACGGTCGGATCGAAAGCCTTCCCGTACGGGCTCGGCTTCCAGCGTTCCTACGATTCCAGCCGTACCGCCGCCAGTCCGCTGGGCACCGGCTGGACGGACAATTTCGCCATCTCGGCGACCACCAGCAGCGACGGGTTCGAAGGCATGGCTGCGAACTCGGCGCAGAACGGCGCCACCGCGATCGCAGCCATGTATGTCCTACAGGACATCCTCAATGCCCAGGTCAGCAACGCCAAGCCGCTTGCCCAAATGATTATCGGAGTCGAGATCGATCGATTCCTGATGGATTCGCTGACCAACAACGTCATCCAGGTCGTTCAGCCCGGCTTGACCGAGAATTTCGTGCAGCACGCCGATGGCAGCTTCGGCGCGCCGATCGGCAGCGCCACCATCGTCAGGAACAACGGCGGCGCCGGCCCGGTCACCTACCAGACCAAGGACGGGGTAACTCTCACCTTCAATAGCGCCGGCAACATCGCGAGCTGGGTCAATGCCGCCGGGGTGACCGTCAACTTCACGTATAACTCGGCCACGCCTCCCCAGCTTACCCAGGTGTCCAACAATACGGGCACCACCGGCCGCTCGGTGAGCCTTGCCTACAATGCCAGCAACCAGATCAGCTCGGTCTCCGACGGCAACGGCCGCTCGGTCAGCTATTCCTACAGCGGCAACAACCTCACCGGCTTCACCGATGCGGTGGGCAAGGTGACGACCTTCGCCTATGACACGTTCGGGACGTACGACACGGCCGGCCATCTGACGCAGATATTCTACCCCTCGCACCCGTCGAACGCGTTCGTCACCAGCTATTACGACAGCCTCGGGCGGGTGAAGCAGCAGGCGGACGGCAACGGCAACCTGACGCAGCTGTTCCTGGCCGGCACCAGGACAGAGCTCGACGATCCGCTGGGCAACCAGCACGTGACCTATTTCGACCCGCTGGGCGCCGCGCTCGACGACATCGTCGATTATGGCGACCCGACGCATCTCAACCTGACCACCACTTCCCAGTATGACGGCCTGGAGCGGCTGACCCTGCTGACGCGGCCCGAGTTGGACGCCGTGGGCTACACCTACGACGCCAACTCCAACCCGCTCACCGTCGTGCAGCAGCCGGTGCCGGGTTCGAACGAGGCGATCAGCCACATCCTGCTGACGAGGGCTTACACCTACACGGTGCCGGTCGCGAGCCTGCCGAACTTCGAGGCGGTGCAGACCGCCACCGATCCAAACGGCAACATCACCACGTATAAATACGACACCGCCGGCAACCTCGCCGAGATCGACCATCCCGCAGTGAGCAAGCCCGGCGTGGGCACCGTCACCCCCAAGGAGACCTTCACCTACACCAGCCTCGGCCTGCCGCAGACCGCGACCGACGCCGAGGGGCGGGTGACCGCCTACTACTACGACACCGCGCACCTGGAGGATGCAACCACCGTCAGGCGAGATGCGATGCATCTGGCCCTGACCGACACGTTCTATTACGACGCGATGGGCAATGCCCAGGGCTTCTGGGACCCCATCGGGAACCACACGGGAATAGTGCACGACAATTTGCGGCAGCCGGCCACGATCTACTATCCGATCAACGCGGTCGTCACCAACCTCGGCTACGATACCGAGGGGCGGCCAACCTCGGTGCAGAACGCCTATCTGTCGATCGGGCAGACCACGACGAAGGCCTATGACCTCGCCGGGAACCTGACGACCGTCACCGATCCCGCCGGATACATCACCACCACCACGTACGACGCCGACAACCGGGTGCGCAGCGTGACCGACCCGGAGAACCGGGTGCGCACCTACGCGTATGACGCGGCGAGTCGGCTCGCCAGCGTCACCGACACGACGGGGGGCGGCAGCACCCAGCTCGAAGCGCGTACCTACTGGCCGAACGGCGAGGCGAAATCCTTCACCGACGCCAACAACAACATCACCGGCTTCGCCTACGACGGCTTCGTGCGGCCGAAGACGACCACCTTCCCAGACAACTCGACGGAGAGCTTCGCCTACGACCTCAACTCCAACCTGCTGACCAAGACCACCCGCTCGGGCGGCACCATCACCTACACGTACGACGCACTGAACCGGATGCTGACCAAGACGCCGACCGGCGAACTCGCGGTCACCTACGGTTACGACGAGACCGGATTGCCGCTGTCGATCGGGGATAGCCGGGGCGCCTACACCTTCGTCTACGACACCGCCGGACGGCGGATCGAGGAAGTCAACACGCCAAGCTGCCTCGGCGCCTACCTGACCCGCGATGCCGACGGCAACGAGACCAAGCGCATGTGGTGCGGCGGCTACGCCATCCAGTTCACCTACGATGCGATGAACCGGGTGAGCACGGCGGTCGAGGTCGGCGGCGTCGGCACGCTGGCGACCTACACCTACGACCAGCTGTCGCGACGTACCGGGGTGACCTACGGCAACGGCACATCCAGCAGCTACACCTACGCGATCAACAATGACCTGCTGAGCGTGACGCACAATTTCGTCGGCAGCGCGGTCACTTACACCTACACCTACAACCACGCCCATCAGCGGCTCAGCACCGCCTACAGCACCACCGGCTTCGATGTGATGCCGGCGGCCGGCAGCATCAGCTACACGGCCAACAACGTCAACCAATACACCGCCATCGGCGCCGCTGTCCCGACCTACGACAGCAACGGCAACCTCACCTTCGACGGCACCAACCACTACACCTACGACACCGAGAACCGGCTGGTCTCGGCCACCGTCCCCGGACACTCGATCGCCTACGCCTACGACCCCGAGGGAAGGCTGGGCCAGGAGACGGTCGATTCCGGCACCCCGACCTCGTTCTACTACGACGGGCTGGTGTCGATGAGCGACTACGCCAACGCGCTGTTCATCTCCGGCGGGCTGCAGATCCACCGCAACGTGTTCGCCGCCGGCGATCAGCCGCTGTATCTGCTGGTAAACGGGGTGCGCAGCTACGCCTACCAGGACGGGCTCGGCTCCGTCGTCGCACTGGCCAACGGCTCGTCGTCGCCCGCCGGCGGGCTCGCCGGAACCTACGGGTACGACGCCTTCGGCCAGACCCCCACCCCGACGGGGCCGGTGTTCCGCTACGCCGGACAACGCTTCGATAGCCTCACCGGCCTCGTCTACGACAATGCACGTTTCTACTCCCCCGCGCTGGGGCGCTTCCTGCAGCCCGATCCCATCGGGTATGCGGGAGGCAACAACCTCTACGCCTATGCGGGGAACGATCCGGTCAACCTCACCGACCCGAGTGGGCTGTGGGTCATGCAGGTGGGGAGTGCGGCCTGGTGCCTCACCAAGGCGGGCACCAGTTTCGCCTACAACCATCCGATCCAGGCGACCCTGATCACCGCTGTCGCCATAGGCACGATTGCGCAACCGGAAAACGCACCGGCCCTCCCAGAAGAAATTGCCGGCATCGAAGGCGCCGCTACGGCCGCGGAAGAGGCCGCCGCTCTTTTCCGAGCTGTGAGCCCCGAGGAGTTGGAAGACTTAGCCGCCAGTGGAGGCGCGTTCCGTAATCCGATCGGAATTGAAAGCAAGTATTTCTCCACGAGTGCTAATGGGGCTGTGTCGTACGCACGACAGACGTTTGGCACTGGTCTTTATGAAGGCCCATATACCATTGTCCAAACGTCCCTCCCAACCAACTCTATCAGCCCATTGATGCAAGCTTCGGTCGATCGCGGCATTTCGACCATCGTCGTTCCGACGGAGTTGCTGCCGCGCCTCACGCCAGCAAGTCCGTTACCCTTTATGCCTCTGCCGGTCGGGCCTTAGGCAATGGTACGACAACCAGATATCATCGCATCGGTGCGCTTCTACCCTACCGCGCAGGGCGGACGGAAAGGCCCGACATCACAACCGATTTTCCGGTGCCCCCTTGAATTCGAGGGGGAGAAGTTCGATTGTGGCCTACATCTCGAGAAAACTGGACCTTTGGCGCCTGGGATGACGGCAACGGTTCCGATTACGCTGCTCTTTCCAGAGCTGGTGAAGCCGCGACTAAAAGTCGGCAGTAAGTTCACTCTGTGGGATATGCGTCCAATAGCCGACGGCGTTGTCGAGAGGATTCTCGCCGCCTAGTTCTCTCAAAAGAGGTGGGAAGTGCAGAATCGCAAACTGTTTTCGGTGTTGCTAGCCGCCGTCATTGTGGTCGGCCTTCCAATGAGGGCTTTCGGTGCCATCGCGGTGACCTACACGTACGACAGCCAAGGCCGCGTCCACACAGCAGTCTACGTCAACGGCGCGACCACCCGCACGGTCACCTACACCTACGACGCCGCCGGCAACCGCAGCAGCGTCGTCTCGATGTAGGCTGCTGCTGACCATCACGGGCCGGCGCAACCGGACCCGTGGGACACCGCCGGGCGGAGAACGCAGGAGGTCAACATGCCGAGCTGCCTCGGAGCCTACCTGAGGTCCTGAGCGATTTCGGCTTTTACGATAGCCCCGTCGAGGTCGACCTCACACTGCTCAACTTCGACGGATCGCTCCCGCCAGGTCTGCTCGGCAGCCCCTGATCGGTTTCGGCTGTGTGCGGCGGCGCGCGTGAGGATGCGGAGGCCACGGCCGTCGACTACGTGATGGCGGCTCCGGCATAGGGCCACGGAGTCGGTTCAGTATGGCTTGAGAGCCGCCAGGCTTCCGAATCCGCCAGCGGCTTTCAGGGAACCCAGGACGTCTCGAGCAGGGTGTTGCCCTGAACCGGGGGCGGTGCCGCCGCGCCCGGGCGCGGCGGGGTGTCGCCGGGAAGGGACCGCTTTGCCAGCAACCGGGTGACGGCGCGGATATCCTTCACCTTCTCGAGGGACTCCAGACGCTCGAACAGCGGCAGGATGTCCTGTTTCGGCAGCGCCCTACGTCCGCAATCATGGAACTTCTCCCATAGCTCCTGGCTCGACAGCGGATTGGCCCCGCCCCGGCCAACGAGCCCATCCACGCGCTCCGCCACCACGCGCCCGTCGCGCAGGGTAACCCGAACCTCGGCCCCGAACTGCTCGACGGCATCGTCCGCCATGCCGGGATGCGGCCGGGCTGAGGTCTTGCCGAGCAGCTCGCGGATCCGCGGGTCCATGTGCGCTTCGCCCTCGAAGTGGCGCAGGCGCACCGCCCCATCCAGAAGGGCGCGGGCCACGACATATTGCACGCTGAACTTGGCCGCGAGCGGGGTGCGCGGGTCGGGGTTGTCGGTATGCGGCAGGCGGCGGGGATGCGGCATGATCTCGATCCCGCGCACGTCATCGGCGCCGATGCCCTCTCGCTCCCGCAGCGCCAGCATCGCCGCGATGGCCGGATGCGTGCTGCCGCAGCAGGGAAACTGCTTAAGCCCCATCGTTGGGCTGGTCACCTCCAGCGGGTTCGCCCAGTCCTCGAGGATGCGCTCCGCCTCGTAACGGCCTGGACCGTTGAAGGCGTTGAGGAAGCCCTGTTTGTGCTCGAGCGCCGCCGGGTTGGCGTCGTATCCGGCTTCGGCCAGCAGCGCCGCCAGCACCCCGTCGCGCGCGCAATGGCCGACATGCAACGGCTTGACCATCGTGCCGAAATTCGCCTTCACGCCGGCGGCGCAGGAGGCGGCGATGGCCAACGCCACCGATAGCTGCGCTTCATCCAGCCCGATCATATGCCCCACCGCCGCCGCCGCGCCGAACACCCCGAGCGTGGCGGTCGGGTGCCAACCCTTGTCGTAATGATGAAAGTTCACCGCGCGGGCGAGGCGGATTTCGGTCTCGACGCCCACGACGTAGGACTCGACGAGCTGGGCGCCCGAAAGGCCGCGCTGTTCCGCCACCGCCATCAACGGAGCGACCAGCGGGACGGACTGATGGCCGCCCAAGGGCTGGCTGAAATCGTCGTAGTCGAGCGCGTGCGAGGCGGTGCCGTTGACGAGCGCCGCATCCAACGCGGAGGTCTTGCGATCGGTTCCGAACAGGGTGCAGGGGCCAGGCGCCTCCGCCACCCCCGGCGTGCGGAGCAGGATGGTCGTGCAGTCCTCCGCCGATCCGGCGAGCGTAACGCCGAGCGTGTCGATGATCGCGGTGCGCGCGAGCGTGATCGCTTGCGGCGTCATCTCCGCCGGCCCGAAAGCGCGAACCCGCTGCGCCAGGCGCTGGATGAGAGTGGCGCTCATGGCACAGCTCCTTCCGCCGTCATGGCCCGGCTGTTCGACCGGAGCTGGGCCGCCGTTCGCCCGGCGATGCGCCCGAACGTGGCGCCGGAGACCAGGCCGGTGCCCGCCGGATAGTTGTCGTAGAACAAGCCCCCGATCATCTCGCCGCAGGCCAGCAGACCCGGGATCGGTCGCCAGTCCGTGCCGATCACCTGCGCATTCTCGTCGACCTTCAGGCCGCCGAATGTGAAGGTGATGCCGCCCGTCGCGCTGTAGGCATGGAACGGTGGCGCTTCGAGCTTGGTCGCCCAGTTGGTCTTCTCGAGGGCCAGACCGTTCGTGCCCAGCCCATCCTTCTGGCTGGGGTCGAAACCGTCCGCGGCATGTTTGGCGGCTTCGTTGTATTCGTGCAGCGTCCGGATCGCCTGCGCCTTGTCATCGATGTCGAGTTGCGCGACGAGATCCTCCAGCGTCCCGGCGGTAATCGGCTCACTGGTGGCGTAGCGCGGCTCCAGGAGATGCACGACCTGGGAGTCAAAAATCTGGTACGCCTTCGCGCCAGGTTCGGCGAGGATGGCGCGGCCGTATTTGGCGTAGGTGAACATCGCCCCATCCTCGCCCTCGTCGACGAAGCGGCGGCCCTTGCGGTTGATCATCACCCCATACAGGTAGCTCAGCCGGTTGCTGCGATCCGTCAGCTCGCGCGGGGCGAAGTTGCCCCAGTCGGCGGAGATCGGCGTCGCATGGCAGCCGCTCCATTGGCCCCACGGCATGGCGCCGATCGCCATCGCCATGCGAAGCCCGTCGCCCTGGTTGTACGGCGTGCCGCGCACTTTGGCTCCACCGACCAAGGGGCCGATGTGTTGCGTGCGCATCTGCACGTTCGCCTCGAACCCGCCGCAGCCGAGGATGACCGCGCGGCCCGCGATCTCGGTGACGCCGTCGTCGTCGCGGACGCGCACGCCGCTCGCATGGCCGCGCCGGTCCTGCAACAGGCCGATCACGCTGGCGCCGTAGCGCACCTCGATCCCCATGCGCTCGACGGTCGCGAACCAGCTGCGCGATAGGCCGACGCCTTCGTGCTCGGCCCGCACGACCAGGCCGCGCGCCCAGACGATCTTGTTGCCCTTGCGTACGCCGGTCAGCGTCACCGCGGGCTCCATCGCCACTCGGCCCACCCGGTTCATCCAGAAGACGGTGTCTCGCGAGTTGTCCACCAGGATCCGCGACAGCACCGGATCCGTCTGACCGGAGGTGACACGCATCAGGTCGCCGTGGAAATCCTCCCGCGTATAGGGCTGGATGCCGGAGTAGAAATCCTCGAACTCTTCCTCGACGTCGGGCAGCAATGGTCCGATCTCCCGCGGGTCGTCGAAGGCAAAGCGCAGCACGCCGCCGCTCCAATGCGTGTTCCCACCCCGCATCTCGCGGGGCGCCTTCTCCAGCACCAAAACCTTCTCGGCGCCGCTCTCGCGCGCCGAGACGGCGGCTGCCAGGGCGGCGTTGCCGGCGCCAACGACGATCACGTCGTAGTCGATCATGCTTGAACTCCCATCGCGCCTGAATCGCCATCCCGCCGAAGCAGCGCGGCAAGTTCGCGCGCCGGCATAGCCTCGAGGCGTAGCACCGCGTCGCGGATGCGCTCCGCGTGTGCGCGGGGCACGGCGACTTCGGCGGACGCCATGAACTTCGCGACCACGCCTTCCTTGCCCAGGGCGCGTTCGCCCGCCCCGGTATTGACCGGCACGTGGCGGAAGACGCCCCTTCCGTCGCGCATCGCCAGCCTGACCGCACCGGAAAAATAGGTCGGGAACCTCGTGTCGGGATCGGCGGCGCAACTGGCCTTGAGCGCCAGGGCCCGCACGTCGGCATCGGCGAGCGCGTCCGGCAGAAGCTCGGCCAGGCCGAACCGTCCCTTCAGCAAGCAGGTCGCGACGACAAAAGGGGCGCTGAATTTGGCGTCGTAGTCGGTAATCGGTCGACGCTTCGATTCGATGGGCTCGGCGACGATGGGAAGCGTGTCGCGCGGCAGAAGAATGTCGAGCGTCTCGATGTCCGCGGGGTCGATCTCGTCGTGCAGCGCGATGGCCGCATCCGCGCAGCCATGAATGAAGTGGCAGACCGGATATGGCTTGATCGCCGTCTCCGTCAGACGCCACCAGGTCCCGAGGCCGGCCGAGAGGGCCGCTTGATCTACCTCGGCCGCGTGCTGTTGGAGATGCGTCTCGAACAGGCCGAACCGACCTTCATAGGGCCGGCTGGGCCCCACGAAGCCGGCACCCGCTAGATGGGCCGCCGTTATTCCGGCCACGGCCGCCCACGCCGGGTGCAATCGTTTCGTCCACGCTCCTTCTTCGAGGAAGACCTGGACGCCGGACGCCGTGCTCGCGGAAATTCCCTGAGCCGCGATCAGCTTGTCGATGTCCAGTCCAAGAAGTTTCCCGGCGACGAGGCAGGAGCTGAAATGCGCCACGATGCCGGTCGCGTGGAAACCGGCGTGATGAAAGCC
>JBAWFF010000190.1:0-11572 GCA_049591635.1 Acetobacteraceae bacterium | reverse complement strand
CCTTGCCCGCGCCGCCCCGGCGCGCGACATAAACCACATGTCCCAGACCTTGACCCGCTCGCCTTCGCCGGTCCTGTTCATCCCGCAGAAGCTGCCGTCGCGCCCGCGTACCGGCATCCTTCGCGTGGTGTCGGAATACGAGCCGGCGGGCGACCAACCGACCGCGATCGCCGAACTGGTGCGCGGGGTGCGGGAGGGGGAACGCGACCAGGTGCTGCTCGGCGTCACCGGGTCGGGCAAGACCTTCACCATGGCGAAGCTGATCGAGGCGGTGCAGAAGCCGACCTTGATCCTGGCGCCGAACAAGACCCTCGCGGCCCAGCTCTACGGGGAGATGAAGGGCTTCTTCCCGGACAACGCGGTCGAATACTTCGTCAGCTACTACGACTACTACCAGCCGGAAGCCTACGTCCCGCGTTCCGACACGTATATCGAGAAGGACGCCCAGATCAACGAGCAGATCGACCGGATGCGCCACGCCGCCACCCGGGCGCTGCTCGAACGCAACGACGTGATCATCGTCGCCTCGGTCTCCTGCATCTACGGCATCGGCTCGGTCGAGAGCTACCAGCGCATGGTGGTCAAGCTGCAAACCGGCGGACGCATCGACCGCGACCGGTTGGCCAAGGGGCTGGTGGAGCTGCAGTACCGCCGCAATGACGCGGGCTTCCAGCGCGGCACCTTCCGCCTGCGCGGCGAGGTCGCCGACGTCTGGCCGAGCCATCTGGAGGACCGCGCCTGGCGGATCAGCCTGTTCGGCGACGAGGTCGAGGCGATCCGCGAGTTCGATCCGCTCACCGGCGAGGTGATGGCCGAGCTCGACGAGGTCACGATCTACGCCAACAGCCACTACATCACGCCGCGCCCGACGCTCAATCAGGCGGTCTATCAGATCAAGCACGAACTCAAGGAGCGGCTCGACGAGCTGACCGCCGAGGGCAAGCTGCTCGAAGTGGAGCGGCTGAACCAGCGCACCACGTTCGATCTCGAAATGATGGAGACGACCGGGTTCTGCAAGGGGATCGAGAACTACTCGCGCTACCTGACCGGGCGCAATCCGGGCGAGCCGCCGCCGACCCTCTTCGAGTACCTGCCGGAAGACGCGCTGCTGATCGTGGACGAGAGCCACGTCACCGTGCCGCAGATCGGAGGCATGTTCCGCGGCGACTTCAACCGCAAGTCGATCCTCGCCGAGTTCGGCTTCCGCCTGCCGTCCTGCGTCGACAACCGGCCGCTGAAGTTCGAGGAGTGGGAGACCTATCGCCCGCTGACGGTGTTCGTCTCCGCCACCCCCGGCCCGTGGGAGATGGACCGCACGGCCGGCGTGTTCGCCGAACAGGTGATCCGCCCGACCGGGCTGGTCGATCCGATGACCGAAATCCGCCCGGTGGAGCGCCAGGTCGACGACCTGCTCGCCGAGTGCCGCGCCGTCGCCGCCGCCGGCGGGCGCGTCCTCGTCACCACGCTCACCAAGCGCATGGCCGAGGACCTCACCGACTACCTGACGGAGCACGGGGTGAAGGTGCGCTACCTGCACTCCGACATCGACACGCTGGAGCGCATCGAGATCATCCGCGACCTGCGCCTGGGCGTGGTCGATGTGCTGGTCGGCATCAACCTGCTCCGCGAAGGCCTTGATATCCCTGAATGCATGCTGGTCGCCATCCTGGACGCCGACAAGGAGGGCTTCCTGCGCTCCGCCACCAGCCTGATCCAGACCATCGGCCGCGCCGCGCGCAATATCGACGGCCGCGTGATCCTCTATGCCGACACCATGACCAATAGCCTGCAACGCGCCATCGAGGAGACCGATCGGCGGCGCACCCGCCAGCGCGAATGGAACGAGGCGCACGGCATCACCCCGCAATCGATCCGCAAGCACATCTCCAAGGTGCTGGAGACCGTCTACGAGAAGGACTACGTTACCGTCTCTCCGCTCGCTGACGCGGGCCCGATGGAGCTGGTCGGCAAGGATCTGAAGGCCAGCATCGCCGAGCTGGAGAAGCGGATGCGCGCCGCCGCCGCCGATCTGGAGTTCGAGCAGGCCGGCCGCCTGCGCGACGAGATCCGCCGGCTGGAGGCACTGGAGCTTGGCTTGGAGCCGCCGCCCGTCGCCTCGGCGAGCCTGCGTCCGCGCAAGGACCGCACGCCGGAGCCGCTGGGCCCGGGCGGCGGCGGGTACGATCCCGCGAAGCGACGGGGCGGAATGCGCCGGCGCCCGCGATGACCACGCCCAATCGCGAGAGCCCTATCCCGCCCACGATCCCTCGTGTCGCCCTGGTGACCGGCGCCGGGCAGCGGCTGGGCCGCGCCATCGCGCTGGCGCTCGCGGAGACGGGATTCGATGTCGGCGTGCATTGCAACGCGAGCGTTGAGGCAGCGGAGGCGACGGCCGCTTCGGTGCGCGAGCGCGCGAGGCGAGGCGTGGTGCTGCGCGCCGACCTGAGCCGCGAAGACCAGACGGAGGCGCTGCTGGGGGCGGCGCGAGCGGTGCTCGGCCCGGTCGGCGTCCTGGTCAACAACGCCGCCTTGTTCGAGCGCGACGAGTGGGACAGCGCGACGCGCCAATCCTGGGACCGCCACATGGAGACCAACCTGCGGGCACCCTTCGTGCTCATCCAGCACTTCGCCCGTGGGCTGCCGGAGGGTGCCGAGGGCGTGGTGGTCAACATGGTGGATCAGCGGGTCCTCTCGATCACGCCCCACTTCGTCACCTACACCGTCGCCAAGGCCGGACTATGGGCGCTGACCCAGTCAATGGCGCTGGCGCTGGCGCCCCGCATCCGGGTGAACGCCATCGGCCCCGGTCCCACATTGCCGAGCCCGCGCCAGAGCGAGGCGCAGTTCGCCCGCCAAAGCGCCTCGGTCCCCCTCGGTCACGGCGCCTCGCCCGACGAGATCGCCCGCGCGGTGATCGCCATCCTGACCCTGCCGGCGATGACCGGGCAGATGCTGGCACTGGACGGCGGGCAGCACTTGCAATGGGCCTCATCCCAGAAGGTCGCATCACCGGAGGAATAGGCGACCGCGACCATGAAAATGCTTGACCTCCGCGCCGCCACGGAGGCAGCCCGATGCCGGCGATCAAACCGGCCCGGCGGACTTGTCCACGCGGCGGCAGGCGGAATAAAGCGACTTCATGGACATGGCGGAGTGTTTTAATTGCGTGACACAACCGTTAGAGAAGTTGCAGACATTTCAATGGCTTACCAGCAAGAGGACGGCGACGCCTAAAAATCACGCAGGCCGCTGAAAGCCAAGCCGGAAGCCGCGTTCACGGTCCCGAGATACACTTAGGCACAGACTTATGCACAGCTCTCGTGGAGAACTTTGGCCCCCTGGGAGGGCGTCTTGTCCGACCTGAAAGGGGTCGCGGCGATCGAGGCCGCGCTCGCCACGATGCCGACCGGCCCCGGCGTCTACCGGATGCTCGATGCCAAGGGCGAGGCACTCTATGTCGGCAAGGCGCGCAACCTCAAGCGCCGAGTAGTCGCCTACACGCAGATCGGCCGGCTGGCCGAGCGGCTGCGCCGGATGGTCACGGAGACGGTCTCGATGGAGGTCGTCACCACCCATACCGAGGCCGAGGCGCTGCTGCTCGAGGCCAACCTCATCAAGCGCATGAAGCCGCGCTTCAACATCGTCCTGCGGGATGACAAATCCTACCCGTGGCTGATGCTGACCGAGGACCATCCGTTCCCGCAGATCGCCAAGCACAGGGGCGCGCGGACCCGCGAGGGCAGCTACTGGGGGCCGTTCGCCTCGGCCTGGGCGGTCAACCAGACGGTGACGGCGATGCAGCGGGTGTTCCTGCTGCGCTCCTGCCAGGACACCGTCTTCGCGGCCCGGTCGCGGCCGTGCCTGCTCTATCAGATCAAGCGCTGTTCGGCCCCTTGCGTCGGGCGCATCGACGAAGGCGATTACGGGCGGCTGGTGGCGCAGGCGAAGGCGTTCATGGCCGGCAAGGCCGCCTTCGTGCAGCGCGAGCTGGCCGCCGAGATGGAGCGCGCCGCGGAGTCGCTGGAATTCGAGCGGGCGGCGGCGGTGCGCGACCGCATCCGCGGGCTGACGTTCGTCCAGGGCAACGACGTGGTCAACCCGGCGAGCCTGGAGGACGCCGACGTGATCGCCGCCTTCCAGGCGGGCGGGCAGACCTGCGTGCAGGTCTTCTTCGTGCGCGGCGGGCGCAACAACGGCAACCGGGCGTTCTTCCCGACCCATGCCCGCACCGACGAGGCCCCCGAGGTGCTCGGCGCCTTCATCGCCCAGTTCTACGACGACAAGCCGCCGCCGCCCCTGGTCCTCGCGAGCCACGACCTGCCCGAACAGGCGCTGATCGCCGAGGCGCTGAGCCTGAAAGCCAGGCGCCGGGTCGAGATCGCGGTGCCGCAACGGGGGGAAAAACGCGCCGTCGTGATGCACGCCGAGACCAACGCCCGCGAGGCACTGGAGCGGCGGATGGCCGAGGCCGCCGGGCAGGCGAAGCTGCTCGAGGGCGTGGCGGCGCTGTTCCATTTGCCGGCCCCGCCCGAGCGGATCGAGGTCTACGACAACAGCCACATCATGGGGACCAGCCCGTACGGCGTGATGATCGTCGGCGGCCCGGCGGGTTTCGACAAATCGTCCTACCGCAAGTTCGTGATCCGCGGCCCGCTCACGCCGGGCGACGATTTCGCGATGATGCGCGAGGTGCTGGAGCGCCGCTTCGGCCGTCTGGTCAAGGCGGAAGCCGAGGCGGGCGGGCGGATCGGCTGGCCCGACCTCGTGTTGATCGACGGCGGCGCCGGCCAGCTCTCGGCGGCCCGCACGGCGCTCGCCGACCTCGGCGTGAGCGACGTGCCGCTGGTCGCCATCGCCAAGGGGCCGGATCGCGACGCCGGGCGCGAGTGGTTCCACATGGACGGCATCGCCGCATTCCAGCTGCCGCCGCGCGACCCGGTTCTCTACTACCTCCAGCGCCTGCGCGACGAGGCCCATCGCTTCGCCATCACCACCCATCGGGCCGGGCGGTCGAAATCGCTGATCCGCAGCGAGCTCGATGAGATCGACGGCATCGGCGCGGCGCGCAAGCGGGCGCTGCTGAACCATTTCGGCTCGGCGCGCGGGGTGAAGCAGGCGGGGCTGCAGGACCTGGAGGCAGTGCCGGGCATCTCCCACGAGACGGCCCGACGGGTCTACGGGCACTTCCATCCGGGGGTGCGGATGGGGGGGGCGTAGAGGCGGTTTTTGAAGGAGCGTGTCCGTCGGGGAGAGCCTGATTTGAACCGGCAGTCTCTCGACGCGCGAGCCCAGAAAGGTAATCGGTAGACAACAGGCAAGTGGGGCGCGGTGAACCGACAATGTGCAACGACTACGGCAACCGCATCCCATACCGCGATTACGCGGAGGCGTTCAGTCAGATCAGGCTGCCGCTCATCTTCCCCAAGCCCGACGCCGCCCCGAACCTGGAGCCGCGCGACGAGATCTGGCCCACCGACATGGCGCCGGTGATCCGGCCGGCCGCCGGCGGCGTCGAACTCGTGCAGCTCCCGTGGGGGCTGGCGCCGAGCAACCCGAAGGCCCGCGCCGTCATCAACATGCGCTCCGAGGGGCGCGGCTTCACGCGGGGCCACTGCCTGGTGCCGGCGTCGCACTACTATGAGTTCACCGGCACCAAGAGCCCGAAGACCCGATGGCGCTTCACCAAGGCCGGCGCGGACTGGTTCTGCTTCGCGGGGCTGGTCGGGCGCGGGAAGGACGGCGAGGCGTTCACCCTGCTGACGGTGGACGCGGGGCCGGACGTGGCGCCGATCCACAACCGCCAGCCCGTGGTTCTGGACCGCGAGGCGTGGGCGGCGTGGCTGGACGGCGGCGCCGGGCTGCTGGGGCCGTCGCCGGCGGGGAGCCTGGTGGTCGCGGAGAGTCCGCGCGGGACATAAGCACCCGTCTTTGGACCTCGATGTGGCGAAATGGCGCGCCCTGCTGGACTCGAACCAGCGACCCACAGATTAGAAGTCTGTTGCTCTATCCAGCTGAGCTAAGGGCGCCTCATCAATGCGTCCACATCTCCCGCCGCCCGTATGCGAAGTTCTCCGCGTAGGCCTTGGGCTTCACGTGCCGGATCTGCGGCAGTTCCACGACGTACGAGATGGCGCGCGCCTCGGCATAGCCCACGGCCTCCTCGCGCGTCGCGAATTGCAGACGTACTTGCGCGAGCGTGTCGGTGCTGCCGATCCAGCCCATGAGCGGGTCGGCGTAACGTGGGGCGTTCGGTTCGAATTCCAGCACCCACTCGTCGGTACCGGCACGGCCCGACTGCATCGCCGATTTCGGCGGCTGGTAGATGCGGGCGCGCATGCAATTTGTCTCCGTCTGGTCGGGGCGGCCGGACTCGAACCGGCGGCCTCATGCACCCAAAGCACGCGCGCTACCAGGCTGCGCCACGCCCCGTTTCGGTCTGAAGCCCTAGAATTAGAAGGGAAAATCGGCGGGGTCAACGTCCGCGGGCCGGCCCTCATATCCGCCGCCACAGGGGAAATGCCAGCGCCATCGCGACCAGCCCCTCGATCCCGGTGATCACGATGGCGGTCGGGGCGCCGAGCCAGTCGGCCATCAGCCCGATATTCAGGAAGCCGATCGGCCCCAACCCGATGCATACCGACAGGACGCCCAGCATTCGGCTGCGCATCTCGGCCGGCGCGAACAGATACACCAGGGTCGCCTGCATGACGCTGAAGCCGGAACCGCCGATCCCCTCGGCGAGCAGGGCGCCACCCGCGGCCAGCGGGTTCGGCAGCAACGCGAAGAGAATGATCGTTATCAAATAGACAAATACGCCCCCGATATAGACCGTAACGAACCGCGCTCGGCCCACCAGCAGCGCGATCACGACGGCGCCCACGAAAGCGCCGACGCCGTCCACGCTTTGCAGCAATCCGGTATGCGCGTCGTTCAGATGCAGGGTCCCTTGCGCGACCACCGGCACCAAGGAGGTGAACGGCCATGCGAACACGTTGTAGATGGCCGTGACCGTCAACGTCCCGAGCAGCCGCGGGTCCTGACGCACCACCGCGATGCCCTCGCCGATGCGCGCGAGCACCGAGACCCCGCCCACCACGGCGTGCCGGTTGCGGTAGCGCAGCAGCAGGACGGCGATCAGCGAGGTCGCGTACAGCAGCACGCTCGTGGTGAACACCGCGCCGATGCCGGCGACGGCGAGCAGCAGCCCTCCGGCCGTCGGTCCCAGCATCCGGCTGCCGTTGTTGGCCGCGACGTCGAGCGACATCGCGGTGCCCATGCTCTCCGTTCCCACGACCTCGCCGATCGCGACCCGGCGCACCGGATTGTCCGCCGCCCAGCCGATGCCGTTGACGAAGCAGGCGATCATGATGTGCCAGACCTCGAGATGCCCAGCCCAGGCGAGGACCGCCAGCGCGCCGGAACTCGCCGCCATCATCGCGGTGGTGACCATGAGGGCGCTGCGGCGCTCCACGCGGTCGGCGGCGACGCCGAGGAAGGCGCCGAGGAGGCCCATCGGCACCAGCCGCAGCATCTGCGTCATCGCGACGAGGAACGGCGAGCCGGTGCGCTGATAGACGAAGACCGCCATCGCGAGCGACTCCATCCAGCGCACCATGAAGACGGTCAGGCCGGCGTACCAGAGCCGCCAGAAATCGGCGCCCGCGAAGGACCATGCCGGGAAGCGGGCGAGCCGCGCGGCGAGACTGATACTCAACTCGGACGTCCTTTGGGCTTGCGGGCGATCCTGCCGGGTCAGGACGCGTGCCGCAAGGAAGCGGCGCGTCATCGAGGAGTGGCGGCGACCATTGTAATATCCATGGCAGCGGGTTTCGCGTAATTGATGAAAGCGCAACGGCTTCGATGGAGCTGGCTATGAACTGGCCTGCCTGGCGTTCAAGCAGGGTGGCGTTGGCCCGCCTCTTGCTGGCGCCATTGGTGATGGCGGCGGCGCCAACGACAGGACCATTCGAGCTAAGCCGCGGCCTCGACATCGCCAATCTGGGCGCGTCCGTCGGGCCGGAGTCCGCAAAGACAATCGTGGCGCAAGCTGAAAGGGGTTCCCCGACCGCGCAAGAGAAGCTGGGGGAGATGTATGTGGCCGGCACCAAGGTGCCGAGAAACTTCGGCGAAGCGGCGCGCTGGTTTGCGAAGGCAGCCGCACGGAAGCAGCCATTGGCTGCCCGCGACCTCGCCGTACTGACCTATCTCGGAGTTGGCGTGCCGCAAGACACGAATAGGGCGGTCGCGCTGTTTCGTCAGGCCGCCGAGGCGGGGCTGGCCAGCGCGCAGGGGTCGCTGGGTGCCGCCTATGCCAACGGCATCGGGGTTTCGCAGGATTGGGTTCAAGCATTGACCTGGACCCGAAAGGCGGCCGAGCAGGGCGATGCCAACGGGGAGTACCACCTCGGAGTGAGTTACGACTTCGGCATGGGCGTCACGGCGGACCCGGCCGAGGCGGCTCGGTGGTATGAAAAGGCCGCTGGTCAGGGCCACTCCGGCGCTCAGATCAACCTCGGCGTGCTGTATGAGCAGGGGCGGGGCGTCCCGCGCGATCCGTCTCGCGCGTTGTCGCTCTACACTCAATCCGCGACGCAAGGCGACAGCGGCGGCGAGCGGGCGTTGGGACTGGCCTATCACCAGGGAAGCATTGTACCGCGAGATGACGCGCTCTCGGCCGAATGGCTACTCCGCGCGGCCAAGCAAGGTGATGCGAGGTCACAGATTCTTTTGGGCTCGGCTTATGTCAACGGCGTTGGAGTGCAGAAGGACCAATCGCAAGCCGTGCATTGGTTCACCGCCGCCGCCGAGCAAGGTGAACCAATCGCCGAAGTGCAGCTCGGATTGGCGTACGAACGGGCTCAGCTGGGACTGACGCGCGATTACGCCACCGCGGCGCGCCTGCTGACGAAGGGATTGGCGGACCTTCAAGCAGCCACGAAACAGCCTCTTCGTCGGTTGCCCTATCAACCGCAGCTCATCGAGGCGACGTTTGCCGACGGGGCGCTTGAGCTTGGCTTGCTAGCGTATAATGGCGTGGCCGTGCCAGAGGACATGAAACGCGCGGCGTCGCTGCTCCGGCTCGCGTCGGAACACGGCTCGGCGCGCGCGATGGGGATCGTTGGCGACATTTACCGTGACGGAGGGCTCGGAGCGCCAGATCTGCCGGAGGCCGCTCGCTGGTATCGCAAGGCAGCGGCGGCGGGGAATGCCGATGCGATGAACGAGCTTGGAACCTTCTATCAAACGGGGCGAGGCGTGGAGAAGGATCCTTCGCAGGCGATTTCCTGGTACAGGCAAGCGGCGGACCACGGCAACGCGCCCGCGCAAGAGAATCTTGGGCGGCTGTATTGGTATGGATGGGACGGTTTGCCGAAAGACCCGGAAGCAGCGGTGCAATGGTTCGAGCGGGCTGGATCGCAAGGACGTCCGTGGTCCCAAAGTATGCTCGCTCTTGCCTATCGCACGGGACAGGGTGCTCCCGTCGATGATGCGAAGGCATTGGAGTGGGCGCGAAAGGCCGCCAAGCAAGGGGACGCAATGGCGGAAAACACGGTCGGCTATGCGATGCTCATTGGGCGCGCCACGGTGATCGATTTCGAGCAATCATGCGTCTGGCTTGAACTCGCGGTGGAGCGGGCCGGACCTGGCGAGCTTAAGGATCGTGCATCGGTTAATCTGATGCACGCCCTCTTGCAGCTGACGGATGAACAGATCGCGGCGTGCAAGGTCCATGCCGCGACATGGCAGAGCCGCTTCGCCAGCAAGCCGCAATAGCCTTGGGCCGGCGGCGGCATTTGCAGAGAAGGCGGAGGCCTTGACGCGTGCGGCTCCGAGTTCTTCATGAGCGCGACCTCGGCGAGGGAAGAGGCGGGAAATCGGTCTTGCGCCAACATCTTGGGAGCGGGCCTGGGTTCCCGCTTTCGAGGGAATGACGGTATTGGATTAGCAACGTGAGAGACGATACCAATCATCTGATCGAGATCGAAGCCGTGGCGGCCGTCTGAGATGGCGCGCAGCATCGCGGTCGGCGTCGGATTGGCGGAATACCCGTTCGCCACGGCATCGGGATTCTGGCGCTGGATCGACCTGTGCGAGCAAGGTGGCATCGACAGCTTCTGGCAGACCGACCGGCTGGTGAGCCGCCATCCGATCCTGGAGTGCATGGCCGCGCTCGCCGCCGTCGCCGGGCGGACGCGCCGGCTCAAGGTCGGGATGAACGTGCTGTCGCTCGCGATGCGCGATCCGCTGCTCGCGGCCAAGCAATGCGCGACGATCGACGTGCTCTCGGACGGGCGGATGCTGCCCGGCTTCGGCATCGGCAGCCCGCTCGCCCCCGAGTGGCGCGCGCTCGGCCTCGACACGCGCACCCGCGGGGCGCGCACCGACGAGGCGTTGGAAGTGATCGGGTTGCTGTGGACGCAACCGCGGGTCGATTTCACCGGCAAGCATTTCCACCTTGAGAATGCCGCCATCGCTCCGCGCCCGGTGCAGCACGACCTGCCGATGTGGCTGGGCGGCGGCAGCGAGGCGGCGATCCGGCGCACCGCGCGGTTCGGCACCGGCTGGCAGGCCGGTCCCGAGACGCCCGCACAGGCCGGAATCGTCATCGCCGCGATCAAGCGCGCGCTGGCCGAAACCGGCCGCGCGATCGAGGAGGACCACTACGGCGCCGGCATCCCGTTCCGCTTCGGCCGCGCCGACGACCCGGCGCTCACCACTGCCTACGAAGCGTACCGCGCCCGCACCGGGCGCGACCCCGGCGGCTACTTCGCGGTCGGCGACGCGGCGACTGTCGCCGGCCGCATCGGCGAGTACGTGGAAGCCGGCGTCTCCAAGTTCATCCTCCGCCCGGTCGCGAGCGGGGAGGAGGACATGCTGGAACAGACGCGCCGGCTGATCGAGGAGGTGTTGCCGATCGTCGCGACGCGGTGGCCGAAGGTGCCGACGCGGCCCGCATCCGCCGACCGCTCGTGAATGATTTCATACCAGACGGGCTTGAGTCCCGACCCACTTCGTCATTCCCGCGCAAGCGCAGGGCTGTCCGGTAAAATCTCCCTTGCTGTCGGGCGCATGCCCGGCGAATCCGGCGCAAACCGGCGCAAACCGGGTACCTTCTGGTTGTCGAGACTCAGGAGGAGAGCCGGGCATGCGCTACCACGATAGCGTGTTGGGCAGGCTGATCAAACCGATCTCGCGGCGGCAGTTTGCTGCCACGGTGTCGCGTCACGCCGGTGACGCCTACGACAAGTCGTTCCAAAGCTGGGATCACCTGGTGGCGCTGATCTTCGCCCAATTGAGCGGCATCGACAGTTTGCGCGGCCTGGAAGCGGTGTGGAACGCCAACGCGCACCATCACTACCATCTTGGCAGCCAGCCACTGAAGCGCAGCACCCTGTCGGATGCCAATGCGCGTCGCCCAGTGGCGATCTTTGCCGAAATCTTCGAGCAGCTGTCTGCCCTGGCCGATCATTCCCTGAAGCGCGAGGGCGGCGAGATGTTGCGGCTCATCGATTCCACGCCGATCCCGCTCGGGGATGTGGCTGGCTGGGCCGATTGGAACGGCAGAACCCGC
>JBAWFF010000189.1:0-14432 GCA_049591635.1 Acetobacteraceae bacterium | reverse complement strand
CGTCGAGCCCGCGCGCGACGCAGCGCCCGCCGGCGGCCTCGATGTCGGCCTGCAAGGGTGCGAGTTTCTCGCCGTGCCGCCGCCCGGCGACGACGACATAGCCCTCGGCGGCGAACCGGCGCGCGATCGCCGCGCCGATGAAGTCGCCGGCGCCGATGACCGCGACGCTCGCGTTGCGATGGGTCATGCGCCATCCCCAAGCTTCTGCGCCGCGTGCCGATGGCTCCGCAGCAGGCCGGGCAAGCGGGCGGGATCGCTGCGGCCCCAACCGCACTCGCTGGCGATACCGAACTCCGGCACCACGCACTTGGCCGCCGCGATGCGGCGTGCGTCGCCCGCCTCGTCGTCGTGATGGATCAGGCCGATATAGAGCCGCGTCCCGTCCCGTCGCCGCCAGTCGCGCAGCGGGGCGAAATAGGCGTCGTCATCGCGGTTCCTCGGCACCGGGATGTGCATGTAGTCGATGCGCCGCCGCACCGCGGCGCCGATCCCGTTCATCACCTCGACCAGGATAGCGGTGTCGCGCGGCTGCACCAGGTGCTCATCAGCGGGCGAGCCGTAGCAAAGATGGAACCCCAGTTCCACGCCGGCGGGCACGGCGTCGCCCAGCCGCCCCAAGGTCGCGGACATCGCCTCCTTGTAGTCCGCCGGACGCTCCGGAAAGTAGTTCTCGAAGACAAGAATCTCTTGGCACACATCGAACTGAATCGCCAGATCACTCGCCGGGATCGAGGCGACGATGCGCCCGAGAGCGGCGAGCAGGGAGCGCTCATAGGCGGCGAGGAAGGCCGGACGGCCGGCCGGGCTGACATACATGTAGGCGGGCGCCATCGGCGTCGGCAGGGATACCTGGAAGCGCACCCGCTCGGGGATGGCGCCTTGCGCACGCAATCGCTTGAACACCGCGTAGGAGTGCAGCGCCGCGCGATCGTACCCCGTGTCGAAGGCCACGCCGTCCGGGTCGATCGCGGGCTCCAGCCGCAGCAGTTTCGTCTCGCGCAGCAGCTTGCCGTCCCATTGCGTCAGCCGCAGCGGCGCGGCCGTCGGGTCGACCTCCATCGCCGGATGGGATTCCAGCATCTCCCGCTGAAACCAGATCCAACGGGCGCGCTCAGCCGTCTCACCGTCGGGGAGGCGCCTGACGAACGGACCAAGCTCCTCGCTCAATCGGCGAAACACCTGCTCGCTGTCGCCGAGCGGCACGCTGCCGACGAACTGCACGAGATCGCGGTTCATGGCTTGTCAAGCGGGCAGACCGCCGGATCGGGCGGCGGGAACGCCTGATCGCCGGGGATGGTGTCGAGGATATTGTAGTAGTCCCAGGGGTATTTCGACTCCTCGGGGCTCTTCACCTGCGCGAGATACAAATCGTGCACCAGCAGCCCGTCGGCACGCAGATGCCCGTTATGGACAAAGAAATCGTCGATCGGCATCTCCCGCATCTTGGCGGCGACCTTCAGCGCATCGGTGTCGCCGACCGCGGCGACCGCCTTCAGGTAATGGGTGACGGAGGAATAGACGCCGGCCTGCCAGGTCGTCGGCATCGCGTGGCGCTGCTCAAAGAAGCGCTTCGACCAGGCGCGCGTTTGATCGTCCTGATCCCAGTAGAACCCCGTGGTGAGCAGCAAGCCCTGGGCGGCCTTCAGCCCGAGGGCGTGGATGTCGGTGATGAGCATCAGCAGCCCGGCGAAATGCTGGCCGCGCGTGACCACGCCGAATTCGCTGCCGAGCTTGATGAAGTTGACGTTGTCCGGCGGCCCGCCGGCGATGCCGAGGATGTTCGCGTGCGAATCCTGCCCCTTCAGCAGGAACGCGGTGAGGTCGGGTGAGGCGAGCGGGTAGCGCGTCGAACCCACGACCGTGCCGCCGTTCTTCTTGACGAACTCCGACGCGTCATGTTCGAGCGAATAGCCGAACGCGTAATCGGCGGTGAGGAAGAACCAGCTCTTGCCGCCGCGCCGCGTCACCGCCTGCGCCGTCCCCGCCGCCAGCGCGTAGGTGTCGAACGACCATTGCATCGTGTAGGGCGAGCAGAACTTGCCGGTGAAATCGGCGGTGACGGTCGATTGGGTGATGAACAGCTTATGCTGCTGGTTGGCGACCTGCTGGACGGCGAGGCCGACCGAGGACACCGGCACGTCCTCGATGAGATCGACGCCGTCGCGGGAGTACCATTCCCGCGCGATGGACGAACCGATGTCGGGCTTCAGCTGCTCGTTGCCCGAGATCACCTCGATCGGCCGGCCGAGAACCTTGCCGCCGAAATCGGCGACCGCCATTTGCGCGGCGACCACCGAGCCCTCGCCGGTCGCATCGAAGGCGGGGCCTGAAAGATCGGTCAGCACGCCGATCGTGACCGGCGCCGCGCCCTGCGCGAACGCCGCGAAGGGCGCGAGCAGAAAAGCTCCGACAGCAACAACCGTGGCAAGACGCCGCATGTGCCTCCCTCCTCAAACCCCCAGATGCGTCTTCATCAGCGCCGGGTCGGCCTGCAACCCCGCCGGCGTCCCCGTCCAGACCACATGCCCGTTGTTCACCACGTACACCCGATCGGAAAAGCTTAGCGCCGCGACGACGTTCTGCTCGACCACCAGGATCGTCCGCCCCTGCTCCGCCAGCTCCCGCGAAATCCGCACCAGGTCACGCACGATCAGCGGCGCCAGGCCCTCGAACGGCTCGTCGAGCAGGATGATCTGCGCATCGCGGATCAGCGCCCGCGCGATCGCCAGCATCTGCTGCTCCCCGCCCGACAACTGCCGCCCGCCGGACCGGCGGCGCTCCTTCAGGCGCGGGAAGAACTCATAGACGCGGTCGAGGCTCCACGCCTTGTCCGCAGTCAGCGCGGCAAGGCGCAGATTCTCCTCGACGGTGAGTTGGCCGAAGATCGCTCGCTCCTCTGGAACCAACTGCATCCCCATCCGGGCGATCTCGTACGGCGGCCTGCCCTGGATCTCGCGTCCATCCAGGCGGATGCTTCCGCTTTTTGGCGCCAGGACGCCCATGATGGAACGCAACGTCGTCGTCTTGCCCGCGCCGTTGCGCCCGAGCAGCGCCACCACCTCGTTGCGCCCGACCTCCAGCGACACGTCGAACAATATGTGACTGTCGCCGTAGAAGGTGTTGATCGCCTCGATCTCAAGCAGGCTCATGCGCGTGCAGCCCTCCGAGATAGGCGGTCTGCACCGCGTCGTTGCCCTGGATCTCCTCGGGCGTTCCCTCGGCGAGCAGCCTGCCTTCCTGCAACACCGTGATGCGCTCGGCCAATTCGAAGATCGCGTCCATATCGTGCTCGACGATCAGCAAGGTGCGGGTGCGGCCGATCTCGAGGATCAGCGCGCGCGTCGCGATCCGCTCGGCCGGGCTCATGCCGGCCAGCGGCTCGTCCAGCAGCAGCACGTTGGGACCGGTGGCGAGCGCGATGCCGATCTCGAGGCGCCGCTTCTCGCCGTAGGGCAGGACCGTCACCGGCACGTCGGCGCGATGGGTCAAACCGACGGTCTCGATCGCCGCCTCGACCTGGCGCTCGACATCGGCGATCGAATCCGACGCCCGCAGGACGTCGGGACGAAACTGGCCGCGCCGGCGCGCCAGCGCGGCGACCCGCAAATTCTCCGCGACCGTCATGTTCAGGAACAGCTGATTGAGCTGGTTCGACTTGCCGATGCCGAGCTGGGCGGCGCGCGTGGCACCCAGACCCGTCACCTGGCGGCCAAACAGCTGCACCTCGCCCGCCGTCGGGCTCACCTCGTCGAGCAGCATCTTGAACAGCGTGCTCTTGCCCGCCCCGTTCGGTCCGATGACGGCGTGGACAGAGCCAGTGCGGACCGCGAAGGTGACGTCCTCGACCGCGTGCAGGCCACCGTAGTATTTCGACAGTCCGATGGCGCGAAGCGCCGGCGCGGCGGGATCGGCGCGCACCAGCGGCGCGATCAGCGGCAACTCGGGCGCCGGCGGCGGCGCCTCGGTGGCCTCGCCGCCTTCCTCCGGCACCCCGGCCTCGGCCGCGGCGACGCGCCGACGCACGAACAGCCAGCGGATCTCGCCCACGATGCCGCGCTTGAGGCCGATGACCAGGATCACGAAGACAAGGCCGAGGATCAGCTTCCACAGCGCCCCGATGCCGGGAATGACCTGAAGGTTGTCGCGCAAGTAGAACCAGATCGTGGCGCCCACCAGCGGACCGATCAGCGTGCCGACGCCGCCGATCACCGTCTGGACGATCAACTCGCTCGACGTATCGAGGGAGAAGGCGTCGGGCGGCATGTAGCTCTGGAAGACGCCAAGCAGCCCGCCCGCGAGTCCGGCATAGAGCGCCGCGATCACGAACACCGCCAGCTTGTACCCCAGCACCGAATGGCCGACCATTGCCGCGCGGGCCGTGTTTTCCCTGATCGCGCGAAGCACGAGGCCGAACGGTGAATGCACGATCCGCCGCGCCAGCACGAAACCCACGAAGAAAAACGCCGCGAGCAGCCAGTACATCGGCCAGCCAGCGGTGATCTTGTAACCGCCGAGGCTCGGGAACGGCACGCCGGGAAGTCCGTTCTCTCCGCCGGTGTAGGCCGAGAGCGGGTTGTTCTCGAGGAAATACGCCATCTGCGCGAAGGCGAACGTGATCATCGCGAAGTAGATGCCGATGCGCCGGACCGCGAGCCAACCGACGACCACGCCGAAAATCCCGCCGGCGATCGTGCCGACGGCGAGCGCCAGCCAGACATTGGCTGTGATGTGGTTGAGCAGCAGATAGGCGGCGACGAAGCCGCCGGTACCGTAGAACGCCGCCTGGCCGAACGACAGCAGTCCCGCGACGCCGAACAGCAGGTCGAAGCCCAGCCCGAACAGGCCGATGTCGAGCACCCGCTGCATGAGGTCGAACGAGGCGCCGATATGCGGCAGCACGAACGGCGCGACGATCAGGACCACCGCCAATGCCAGGACCGGAAGCGGCGTCACCCGCCTGCGGCTCATACGCGCCCCTCGGAGCCGAACAGGCCTTGCGGGCGTGCCACCAGCAGGAGCGCCATCACGGCGTAGAGCATCACCTCCGAATAGGCGGAGTTGAACGCGCTGGTGAGGCTGATGATCTCGCCCGCGATGATCCCGCCGACGACCGCGCCCGGATACGAGCCGAGGCCGCCGATCACGATCACCACGAAGGATTCGACGAGGAACGTATCGCCCAGATCCGGCGTTACCGCGACGATCGGCGCGTACAGCATTCCCGACACCCCCGCCGCGGCGACGCCGATCGCGAACACCAGCAGGAAGGCCCGGCGCACGTTGATGCCGAGGATGCCGACCATCCGCGCGTCCTCGATCCCGGCGCGGACCACGAGGCCGATCGAGGTGCGATACAGGATGACGTAGAGGCCGATCAGCAGGGCGGCGACGATGCCGATCAGTTGCAGGCGGTAGGTCGGATAGATCAGGAAGCCGATCTCCGTCGCCCCCTGCCCCCAGGCGGGCACGTCGATGTGCTGCGCCTGCGAGCCGAAGATCGCGCGCACCGCCTCGACGATGACGATGCCGGCCCCAAAGGTGACGAGAATCTGGTCCTCCGGTGGGCGGTTATAGAACCAGCGGATCAGGATGCGCTCCAGCAACGCCCCCAGCACCAGCATGAACGCCGCGCCGACGAACAGCCCGGCGATGAAGGAGCCGGTCGCCGCGGTGACCGCGTAGATCACGTAGGCGCCGACCATGAACAGCGCGCCGTGCGCGAAGTTCAGCACGCCGAGCGTGCCGAGGATGATGGTGAGCCCGCTGCTGACGAGCGCCAGCAGCGTCCCGAGGGCCAGGCCGTTGAAGGCCTGGGACAATAAAAGCGCCCCGCTAGGCATCGGCGTCAGCGAGCCTTTCGTTGCGTCGGCTTAGGTGTAGGCGCCGAGATGGCAGCCGAACATCCCCGGCGGCGGCATCAGATTTTCTCCTGCTTCGACCTCCACGAGTTCGTAGAAATCCTCCGTGTTCTTCATCGCCGCCGGCGCCTTGCCGACCAGCACCGGCACCGGGCGGACCAGCTGATGATCCTCGGCGCGGTACCAGACCTTGCCCAGGGTGCTGTCGAACGGCTGGTCCTTCGACGCTTCCAGTGCCTTGATCACGTCGGGCGGATAGAAGCTCTTCGCCCGCTCGACCGCGAGCGCCCAGACATAGGTCTGCGCGTAGCCGATATGCGCGTCCCAGCGCGGGCGGTAGTTGTTCTTGGCGAGGAACGCCTGCACGAAATCCTTGGCCAGCGGGTATTTGTCTTCGAGCGTCCACCAGAAATCCATCGTGCCGTAGACGCCCGCCATCAGCCCGTTGCCGACCTCCTTGGCCTGGAAGGCGGAAATGTTCGGCGCCGTCATCTTCATCTTCTTCAAGACGCCGAATTGCGCCGCCTGCTTGGTCGAGGCCACCGCGTCGGCGCCGAAGGCGATGTTGACGAACAGGTCGGCGCCGCTATTGGCGATGTTGAGCAGCGCCGAGCTGAAATCGTTGGTTCCCAGCGGGACCACCTGTTCGCTCGCCACGGTCCAGCCATGCTGCTTGCCACCGCCGGAAATCGAGTCGAAGAGGGAATGGCCATAGGTGTAGTCCGGGACCAGGTAGGCGACCTTGAGGCCCTTGCCCATCTGCTTGGCCAGCACCGGCACCAGCGCCTGACTGACCATGTAGGCCGAGGGCTGCGAACGAAAGGCGTAGCGCTGGCAATCCTTGCCGGTGGTGGCGTTGGAGCCGCTGGCACCGACCATGTTCAGCACCTTCTCACGCTGCGCCAGTTCCTCCAGCGCGACCGCGGTGGAGGAGGCGACGCAGCCGCTGATCATGATGGCCTTGTTCTGGTTGATGAAGCGGGTCTGCGCCTGTACGGCGACATTGGGCTTGGTCTCGGTATCGGCGACCGCGTAGCGGATTTGCTTGCCGAGGACGCCCTTGCCCTGCAAGCCCCATTTCGCCGCCGTGCCACCGCCGGCGTTGATCTCGGCGAAGGCCAGCTCGTAGCCGAGCTTGTGGTCCTTGCCGTCGTCGGCATACGGGCCGGTGAGCGGCGTCGTGACGCCGACGAAAACGCTATCGCCTTGCACCCCGGCGGGCCAGCTGCCGAGCGGAGCCTGATCCTCCGCCGCCAGAGCCTGGGTCAACGGCAATCCCCCCAGCGCCAGCCCGCCAGCCGCGCCAAGGCCGAACCGCAACGCGTTCCGGCGGCTTATGCCATCCGGACGATCTGACACCTGCATCCTGGCCTCCTTGTACCTGTCCATATTTCTGCTGCGATGCAACATCATCCGGGCCACCAAACCGCCCGGTCACCTCAGGGTAGAGTTGCGATAGAGCAGAACTTGCATCGTCTCAAGGGAGCCGCTCGCCGTGCGGCCAGAAAGTTAGACTTGTCTTGCCAAGCCGCGAAACATTGCCAAACTGTGACCGTCGGACCGGCCGCTTGCGGCGCACGGGGAAACGCGGCACGTGGAGGGCGAGGCGAGCAAGCTCTAGGGAGAAACCAAATGGAACAGGACCAATATCCGGCGCCGTCGCGGCGCGACATGCTGCGGCTGGGGGCCGGGTTCCTCGGCGGCGCCGCGCTCGCGGGGAGTGTGCCCAACCCGGCGAGGGCGGCGGACCAGCCGATCGGCACATGGCCCGCCGGCGTCTCCGGCTCGACCGCCTTCATCGGCCTCGACCCGCCGCTCACCGGCACCTACGCGGTGCCGGGGCAGGACGAACTCAAGGGCTACGAGTTGGCGATCGAGCACGTTAACGAAGGCAACGAGATCATCCGCGCGATGGCGCCCAAGGTCACCAAGGGCCTGCTCGGCAAGAAGGTGATCTACGGCGTCGCCGATTCCCAGGCGAAGCCCAACGTCGCGGTGCAGAATCTGGCGAAGTTCGTCTCCGACAACAAGGCGATCATGGTCACCGGCTGCTGCTCGAGCGCGGTCGCGGTGGCGTCCAACAAATTCGCCCAGCGCGAGAAGGTGATCTACCTGCCCGGGGTTAGCGGCTCGAACGATACCACCGGAAAGGACTGCGTGCGCTATTCGTTCCGCACTTGCTTCTACGGCCAAACGTCATCGGCGGCACTGGCGCCCGTCCTGCTCAAGACGATGGGACAGAACAAGAAGGTCGCCTACCTGACGCCCGACTATACGTACGGTCACACGGTGCAATCGTCGATGCAGGAATACCTCAAGAAGGGCGGCTGGACGACGGCGACCGATCAGGTGTGCCCGCTCGGCGCGCCCGATTACAGCTCCTACCTGCTCAACATCGCCAACAGTGGCGCCGACGTGTTCATCAACATCAACTGGGGCAACGACGCGGTCCAGTCGATCAAGCAGGCGGCGGGCTTCGGCATCCTGAAAAAGATGCCGCTGGTCGTCGCCTATCAGATACCGTTCCTGGCACGCGACGTCGGCGCCGACCTGATGGATGGCGTCTACTCGGCGACCGACTGGTGGTGGACGTTGGAGGACAAATACCCGCTGTCGAAGCTGTTCCTCGAGGCGTTTCGGAAGAAGTACAACTACACGCCGGACTGGACCGCCGAGACCGCCTACATGCAGATCGCCTGCTGGACGCGGATGGTGTCCGAGGCGGGAACGTTCAACCCGGTCGAGGTCATCAAGACCTACGAAAAGGGTGAGCACTTCGACTCGCTGCTGGGCGAGGTGTGGTTCCGCCCGGAGGACCATCAGCTTGTACGCCCCGTCTACATCGTGAAGGGCAATGCGCCGTCGGCGATGAAGAACAAGGACGACTACTGGGACGTCACCGAGATCGTTCCGGGACTGGGGTTGATGCAGGCCCCCGACGCGTTCGGCTGCAAGCTCGGGCCGTACGTCTAGCCGCCGCCATCCTCACCCGCCGCCCAGCGCGCGGCGGGTGAGGTCTACTCCCACCGCCAATCCTTGCGAAACACCGGAACCCGCCGCTCCGCCGCCCGCTCGGCCGGGCTCATCGCGAGCCACGCACGCAACCGGCCGATGACCTTGCGCGTCGGCGTCGCCAGATCGAGCGCCAGCGCCTCCTCGATCGGGTAGAACCGCAGCCCCTCCAGCTCCCCCGATCCGGCCAGCGCCCCGCTCACCCGCGCCGCATCCACCAGCAGGAAGCGCGCGTTGAACCGCACCGGGCTGTTGGTTGGCGTGACGAGGCGGCAGATGTAGTCGATGCCCGCCAATGTCGGCGGCGCACCGAGGCTCAACCCGGTCTCCTCCTCCAGCTCGCGCGCCGCCGCGATCCCAATTGCGTGCGCGATCGCCGGACTGGCCGAGCGGGCCAGCCGCGCCGCCGTCGCCTCCGAAAGCGGCGCCGCGCAGGCCGCGTCCGTATCCTCCGGATCGACCGCGCCACCCGGGAACACCAGCCGGTTCGGCATGAAACGATGCCGCGCGCCGCGCATCCCCATCAGCATCGCCTCGCCGCGCAGCACGATCAGGCTCGCCGCGTGGCGGGCCCGTACCGGCGTCGCGAGGGGCGTCAGCGCGTCAGGCAAGATCGAACCCGCGCGTGCGAAGCCAGGCCGCGAAGCCGAACCGCTCCGGGACCGACAATTGCCGCGCGACGTTCTCGCTCCATCCGACGCCCTCCCTCGGTCCGTACACGTCGAGGTTCTTGAGCGAGCCCGGCGCGATCGGCTCGCGCCCGCGCCGCCGCTCGTCATAAGCACCGACCTCAACCTCCATCGCGGAATCGTCGTAGCGTTCGCGATGCACGACCACTTGCGGCGGCAAGCGCATCGACACCGGGCGGCGGAATGCCGGCCAGCCGACGCTCAATCCGGCGATCGGATAGACGCCCTTCGGCAATCCCAGCAGCGGTGCCACCTTCTCGATATGGCTGCGAACGTAGCTGATCGGACACGTCCCCAGCCCCGCCGCATCGGCGGCCGCCATGAACGCGGCCATCGCGAGCGTCCCATCCACCGCGGTATTCAGGAACGTGTCGAGGTTGTTGTTCGCGTGCTCCATCCCGTGCATCGCACACAGGCGCTCCCCGCGCCGCATGTCGCCGCACCACACCAGGAAGACCGGCGCCGTCGCGATCCAGTCCATCGTGCCGATCCAGTCGGCGATGCGCTTGATCCGCGAAGGGTCGCGCATCACCACGACCGAGTATTGCTGCAAATCGGACTTGCTCGGCGCCGATTGCGCCGCGGCCAGCAGCGCGTCGAGCAACGCGTCCGGCACATCCTCGTCGCGGTAGCGGCGCGCGACCCGGCGATCCAGCAGCGCGCGCACGCCCTCGGCGATATCGGGAAGCGGCAGGTCAAGCCCGAACCGCGCGCGCATCAGCGCGCCGTCATCGCCGTCCATGCGTTCCCTCCTCGCTGCCGCGCAACCCTTGCCGGAACGCGCGCGAGGCGCAAGGCTCGCGCAAACATTGGAGAACACCGATGCCCGCCTCGTACGCGACCCACCGCGCGCAGATCAAGGCCATCCTCGGCGCCTGGGGAATGCCCGAGGACAACGCCGAGCAGACCAGCGAGATCCTCGCTTGGGCCGATCTGCACGGCGTCGACAGTCACGGCATGTCGATGCTGCCCGGCTATGACCGGCTGCGCCGCGACGGGCGCGCGCGCATGGATGCGCGCCCCGAGATCATCCGCGAGACTCCCGTCTCCGCGCTGGTGGATGGCGGCGGCGGGCTCGGCCATGTGCCGGCGCGCTTCGCCATGCGGCTGGCGATCGACAAGGCGAGGCGATCGGGGATGGCGGCCGTCGTGGTGCGCAACTCCGCCCATTTCGGCGCTTGCGGATTCTATACGCTGATGGCGGCCGAGGCGGGGCTGATCGGCATGGCGGCCACCTCCGCCTCCGGCATCCAGGTCGCGCCGACCTTCGGCAAGCAGGCCCGGCTGGGCACCGATCCGTGGTCCTTCGCCGCGCCCAGCGCCGACGGTGTGCCGTTCCTGCTCGACATGGCGACCACGACCGTCGCCGCCGGGCGCATCCGCAACAAGGCCAACGAGAACCTGCCCGCCCCGCCCGGCTGGGTGCTGGACAAGGATGGCCTGCCCAGCACCGATCCACTGGTGGCCAAGGAGAAGGGCGGCTTCCTCACGTCCCTCGGCGGCACCGCGGAGAGCAGCAGCTACAAGGGCTACGGCCTGGCCGCGATGGTGAACATCCTATCGTCGTGCCTGTCGGGCGCGACGCTCGTTACCGACCCGATGCATACCAAGAAGCCGCAAGGCATGGACATCGGCCACTTCTTCATGGCGATCGATCCCGGGTTGTTCCGCGACCCCGGCGAGTTCCAATCCGATGTCGCGAGCTTCCTCGGCACGCTGCGCGCGACCACGCCGATCGATCCCACGCAGCCGGTGATGGTAGCAGGCGATCCGCAACGCAAGCTCGCCGCGCAGCGGATGAAGGACGGCATCCCGGTCGGCGCGGGATTGCTCGGCCAGGTGCGCCAGATCGCGCAAGCGAGCGTCGCGCCGTGGCTGCTGGACTAAGCACCCTCACCCGCGTCGCTGCGCTCCGCGACCTCTCCCAAAGGGAGAGGTGGACAATTTCACCTCTCCCTTTGGGAGAGGTCGGCGCGCCTTCGCGCCGGGTGAGGGGGCCGGGGTTGAGGGTGGCCCCCCCTCACAACACCTGCCCCAAGAACTCCCGCGTGCGCGGATCGCGGGGGTTGGCGAAGAACTCCTCCGGCGGGGCGTGCTCCACAATCACCCCGCGATCCGTGAAGTAGATATGATCGGCGACGTCGCGGGCAAAGCGCATCTCGTGGGTCACCAGGATGCACGTCATCCCCTCGTCGGCCAACTGCTTGATCGTGGCCAGAACCTCCTTCACCGTCTCGGGATCGAGCGCCGAGGTCACCTCGTCGAACAGCATCACCTCGGGGTTCATCGCCAGCGAGCGCGCGATCGCGACGCGCTGCTGCTGGCCACCCGACATCTCCCCCGGATAGTGGTTCTCGCGGCCTTGCAGGCGCACCTTGGCGAGCAGCGCATAGGCCCGCTCCTCCACCGCCTTGCGCTTCTGCCCGAGCACCTGGATCGGCGCCATCATCACGTTCTGCAACGCCGTTCGATGCGGAAACAGGTTGTACTGCTGAAACACCATCCCGACACGCCGGCGCAGCTCCAGCTTGTCGAGCTTCGGATCATGCACCTCGATCCCGGCCACCCGGATCGAGCCGCGCTCGAACGGGGTCAGCGCGTTGATGCAGCGAATGAGGGTCGACTTGCCCGACCCCGACGGGCCGATGATGCAGATCACCTCGCTCTTGGCGACGTCGAGCGAGACGCCCTTCAGCACCTCCACATGGCCGAAGGATTTGTGCACGTCGGCGACTTCGACGATCGGCCGATCAGGTGTCCAACTCATATGCGCACCGCGTACCGCCGCTCCAGGCGCTGGGTCAACCGCGCGATCGGATAAGAGTAGAGGAAGAACCACAGCAGAATCCACGCATAAAGCGGCGTCAGCAAATCGGTCCGCCCGCCCTCGGCCGCCTCGACCTGGCTCGCCAAGGTCATCACCTCGGTCACGCCGACGATGGAGGCGAGCACCGTCGCCATCGTCAGGATCGCGTAGAGGTTCATCCACGGCGGCAGCATCTGCTTGATGCACTGCGGCAGGATGATCGACCAGAGTTGCTGGCGGCGGGTGAAGGCGAGCGATTCCGCCGCCTCCCATTGCCCCGACGGGATCGAGCCGATCGCGCCGCGCATGATCTCCCCCACATTCGCCATCACCGGCAAGGCAAGCCCGATCACCGCTTTCGCCCAGTCGGGCAGCGGGATCACGACGTCGCCGATCCGAATCTGGAACGGCAGCATGAACATGGCGAAGAACAGCAGCACCAGCCAGGGTGCATTGCGGAAGAACTGCATCACCGCCCAGGCGGCCGCGCGCACCGGCGCCAGCAGCGAAATCTGGCAGAGGCCGAGCACCATTCCCAGCGCGGTCCCGAGCGCCATGGAGGCGAAGCTGATCAGGATATTGAACCCAAAGCCGCGCAGCAGCAGCGGCGTCCATCGGGCAAGCGCGGCGAACACGCTCGAGCGCGGCGGCCCGGCGTATTGGGCGTGCGCGAGGCCCGCGCTCAGCAGCAGAAGCAGCACCAGCACGACCCCGTGCCAGGCACGCAGGCAAACCGCCTCGGCCGGCCTGGGCTCGCGCATCGGCAGCAGCACGGCAAGATCGGTCGCCATCCCTATATCGGCCTGTGATAGCCGGGCAGGCGCAGCCGGTGCTCCAGCCCGTGCATGAACGCGACCAATATGCCCACCAGTGCCACATAGACGATCAGCAGCACGACCATCATCTCCGGCACGTTCGTGTTGTCCGACCAGATCTGGGCGGAGGCGTAGAGCAGCTCTGGCACCGCGACCGCGTACGCGAGCGTGGTCGTCTTGATCAGGTTGACAAGGTTGTTGTTGAGCGCGGGCAGGCAGACCCGGATCGCGAGCGGCAGCACAATCCGCCTGTAGGCATTGAGCCGCGAGTAGCCCAACGCCTCCGCCGCCTCGATCGTCGCGCGCGGCACCGCCTCGATCCCGGAGCGGAAGATCTCGACATTGAAGGCGCCGGCGAAGAAGGAAAGCGAGATGCAGACCCAGGCGAAACCGCCGATCAGCGGCTCGGTGGTGCCGCGCGCCGTTTTCATCGCTGGCAGCAGGGAGCTCAGGCCGAAATAGAAGAAGTAGAGCTGCACCAAGGGCGGCGTGTTGCGGAAGAACTGGATGTAGCCCGCGACGATCCGGCGGGTCCAAACGAGGCGCGAGCCCTGCAGCCACGCCCCGATCACGCCGATCACGATCGAGCAGACGATGGTGATGACCGAAAGCTCGATCGTGACCAGCAGACCGTGCAGGAACCGCGCCCGGTCGAACGGGTCATAGGCGATGGTGAGGTTGATCCCGGTCGTAGCGTAGAGATGCTTGAACCAGGCCTCGAGATCCATACGCGCAGCCTACTTGCTGTATTTCTGGTGCTGTTCCTCGGCGTATTTGGAATGGCTGATGTGGTACTGGTCCTCCAGCTTCTGGATCGTCCCGTCCTTGGCCCAGCCCACGGACACTTTCGTCATGTACGCCGACCACTCGGGCTCGCCCTTGCGGACCGCCGCGCCCCAGGGGATCGCGTCTTGGCTGTCGAGCGGCATCGCGTAGCCGTTCCACTCGGGATTGAGCAGGATGCCCTGGATCGCCGTGTCATCATACAGGAAGCCGATGCAACGGCCTTGCTTGAGCGCGGTCAGCGCCTCGGCGGTGCCGGTGAACGCGCTGACCTCGGCGCCAAATTTCTCTTGCACCTGCTTGTTGTAGTACGCCCCCTGGATGCCGCAGAGCGGCTTGCCCTTGAGGTCCGACCACGACGCGACCTGCATCGATTTCGGCAGCATGAGATTGTAGCCCGACGCATAGTAGCTCGGTTTGATGATATCGACGATTCGCTCGCGCTCCGGCGTGTCGCTCATGGTCGCGA
>JBAWFF010000188.1:0-7536 GCA_049591635.1 Acetobacteraceae bacterium | reverse complement strand
GCTCGCCACGCCAAATCGATGCCATCGCTCGCAGCTATAACAACACCCCACGCAAATGCCTTGGCTTCAAAACCCCCGTCGAGCTATTCTCCAGCCACCTGTTGCACTTCAAATGTGAATCCACCTGCCCGCCTTCGCGGGCATGACGAATGTGAGTCGAGCGTCCGTCGCTTGGTACTACAACGGCGTCAGACGCAAAATCCAGCGACCAGCACTGGTTCGCCGGGTTGGCGACGCCGGCGGCTTGTGGGCATCCACCCCTTCAACGACGGCAACGGGCGCACGGCGCGGCTGCTGATGAACCTCATTATCCGGGGCGGTTATCCGCCGGACGCGGTGCGGCACGGCGGCGTTCGAGCGGCTGCTCTACGAGCGACTGGACTCCACCTTGGGGGAGTATGTCAGCGCCTCGCGCGAGGCGCTTCCGACCCCGAAATCGCCGACCAGTCGCCGCGACGGGGATAAACCAGCGCCGTGATCCATAGCGCGGTCCCGCCGCGACGGCTTATTCTGGTGCCCTCGAACGGAGGGCGCCAATGAAATTCAGCATCTGCCTGATGGCGAACGTGGATGAGATTGGCTTCTTCAACCACGTCGAAGCCCTCGGCTATCACGCGGTCTGGGTGACCGATAGCCAGATGCTCTACTCCGACTGCTACGCGGTGCTGGCGCTGGCGGCCAGGCAGACCAGCCGATTGCATCTCGGCCCCGGCACGGCAATCTGCGGCACCCGCATCCCCCCGGTCCACGTGGCCGCGATGGCGACGCTGAATCGGCTGGCACCGGGGCGCGTGTTCCTCGGCATCGGCACTGGCAACACCGCGATGCGCACCATGGGCCAGCGCCCCATGAGGATCGCCGAGTACTCCGAGCATCTGCGCGTTCTATCGGGACTCCTGCGTGGGGAGACGGTCGATTACAGGTTCAACGGTCTCACGCGCCCGATCAAGATGCTGGTGCACGAGGACAAATACCTGAGCTTGGAGCCCCGGATCCCGCTCTATGTCTCGGGCTTCGGCCCGCGCGCGATGGCGCTCGCGGGCGAGTACGGCGACGGCCTGGTGTTCGCCATCCCACCGCGCGGCGTTCCGGTCGCCGAGGCGTTGGGCCATGCCCGGCAGGGGGCGAGCCGAGCCAACCGCGAACTAATTGGCTTCCGCAACTGCGCGCTTACCAGCGTCGCGCTGCTGGAGCCTGGCGAGGCCGTCGACTCCGATCGGATCAAATCCTTGATCGGCCCCAACGTGATGGCCAGCGTCTACTACTTCTACGATGAGGTCCATGAGCGCGGCATCGACCCGCCGCCGTTCTTGCGTCGGATATGGAACAGGTATTGCGCTCTGGTCGCCGAGACCCCTCCCGAGCATCGGCATTTCCGCACCCATGAATTCCACTACACGTGCCTGCATCCAGGCGAGGCGGAGCTGATCGACGCGGAGCTGATCCGTGACACGTGCCTGGTTGGCACGGCCGATGAGCTGGTTGAACGGATCGGCGGGCTGGAGCGCGACGGCTTGCAGGAGTTGATGTTCGCGACCGGCGTGGACGGCAAGTGGCGACTGGCCGAGGACTTCGCCCGTCAGGTCATGGCGAGGCTGTAGGCACCGTTTGCGGAGACAAAGCGTAGAGGGGCCATTGGTTGCACCAATAGGGCAACGGAGCTTTTCGAGATGATCGTGTCAGCCCCGAAGTCTCCGATATTCGAACCAAACCGAGAAAGAACATAAATCAGTGCCGCGGGCCAAATTATAACGTCTAGCAGCTTCGCTATGGCTTCCAAAAGCCTGGGGGCGCCGATCGTGCCGGCGCCCGGCGCGGGCTCGCCGGTGCGCAAATCCCACATGCGCCAGGGCGTGCGGTTGAGGATCGCTTCGAGGCGCGCGCGGTGCTCGAATCCGCGTTCCGCGATCTTCCGGGGGCGATGGACCATCCCGGCCTGCTGCACCTGCACGTCCACCTGATGGAGATGTCGCCGTGTCCGGAGGCGGCGCTGGTCACCGGGGACCGGCTGCGCGAGGTGGCTCCCGACATGGGGCACCTGGTGCACATGCCCGACCCACATCGACATCCAGTGCGGCCACTACCGCGACGCGCTGCACTGGAACCGGAAGGCGATCGTTGCGGACCGCAAGTTCTACGACCGCGCCGGGCCGATGAACTTCTATTCGGGCTACCGAGTGCACAATTATCATTTCGCCGCCTACGGTGCGATGTTCCTCGGCCAGTACGCGCCCGCCATCGCCGCCGCCGAGATCAAGACGACCTCGATTTGCGCGCCATCTTCGTCGAGGCGATCCTCAACCGCACGCCCTGGCGCATGTGGGATCTGCACACCGGCGAGCCCGCGCCCGGCGCCGGCATCGACCAGACATGCCGTTTCTTGCCCTTGATCAGCTTGCCGGCATCGAAGCCATGCGGGTCGGCGCCGGATGACTTTCAGAACGTAGCTGCTATTGCTGCCACGCACGGGATGCGTATGGCGGAAACTGAGTCCTCTTTTACTGTGGGGAGAGAGAATGTTGCTACCGACGACCTGCCTGATTTTGATAAAGAAAGGGGCGATCCTTTAGGAATGGGGATTATCCCCTTGACGCAGGTAAGGTAGTGGAGTAGGATGCTGGGCATAGGAGAAGTCCGATGCCCACGAAGCGCCGTCCGGGAACGAAGAACCCGAGCCAAGTCCAAGCCCTCTCCGTCCGCGAGTTCTTCTCCCGCTTTCCGAGCGACGACGCCTGCCTGGATCACGTCATGGAGGTCCGCTACGGGATGCGGCATCCGTGTGCCAAATGCCTCAATCTCTCGACGTTCCATCGGCTGGCCGCACGCCCGGCTTACTCATGCGCCCATTGCGGCTACCACGTTTATCCGTGCGCGGGGACGATCTTTCAGGACACGCGGACGCCGTTGCAAATGTGGTTCTACGCGATCTATCTATTCATCGCGACGCGGCACGGTGTGAGCGGCAAGGAGCTACAGCGCACGCTCGGCGTGACCTACAAGACCGCTTGGCGGATCGGGCAGCAAATCCGCCAACTGATGGAAGCGGCCGATGGTGACGGGATGCTGCGCGGCCATATCGAGCTTGACGAGGCGTACGTTGGCGGCCATCGCCCCGGCAAGCGCGGGCGTGGCGCAGCCGGCAAGACGATCGTCATGGGCCTCAAGGAGCGCGGCGGCCGGATGCAGGCCGAGGTCATCCCGAACATCAAGAAGGACACGCTTCGCGCCGTGGTGACGCGCCGCGTGGAGCCGGGCGCGACCGTCTCGACCGATGAACTCATGAGCTATGGTTTACTGACCGGCGACGGCTTCAAGCACGGTATGGTTAAGCACGGCGCCGGCGAGTTCGCTTACTACGATTACCGCCATGACGTGACGCATCACACAAACACTGTCGAGACATTCTGGCGGCTGTTCAAGAACTCGATCACCAGCACGCATATCCACGTGTCGGCTAAGTACATGGACCGCTACCTTAGCGAGTTCGCTTTTCGGTCGAACTACCGGCATGTTGGGAACGCGATGTTTGATTTGCTGATCGGGGCGCTATGACGGCCTCGGTTGAGCTGACGATACGGAGGGCGCGGTCTAAGTCTTTCCGCTTCGCTGGTCCGACGCCTCTGGCTTCTTCCTGGGCGATGAACTCATGAAGCCGGTTGGTGGCTATGGCATCATTGAGGCTCAACATTGTCAGGCTGCGGCAGAAAGGTAAGCCGAATCCGGCTGCTGAACCTCTATAATTGAGGCGTTTCGTGAAAGCAGAGTTAGCCGCGGCCCCAGCGCGATCTTGTCTTCTACAACCGCGACGAGGCTTGGCGCATCATCCCTAGCCGCTAGATCATCAAACGCAGCGTTTGTGCGGTATACAGAGTTCGCGTGCGTCCCCACTGCCTGAAAAGCGATGAGTTTTCCATCGCGCCTGAGGACGGCCGTGAGGTCCCAGGAAGCGGTAGACGCCCCAACCAAAGAAGGGTTGTCTAAATCAACGAATCTATCCCCAAAAAGGCGAAGCAGCCTTTCTGTAAGCTCTTCGACAAGGCCTTCGGGACTCTCTTCCCGTTGATTTGCATAGATACGATCTACCAAGCGTAACGTGGCCGCACCCACATCAGCTATGACGCCTTGTATTTCTTGTTCAGTAGCATCCGCGTAAATCGTCCTGGCGTTATGGTTGACGCCATATTCCTCATCCAAGGATGCAGCCGTTCGTGGGTAAGCACGCTGAGCGCCGATCTCTTCAAGCTCGCGGTACCCAAATCCGCCATCGCTGATCCGGAATCGACTTCTCGACAGCGGATCAATCTTGATAGTCACAAAGGTTCCACCGGGATAAACGAAGGGCAGCCGGACAAAGCTTGCATCCGGCCAGTAATCTGCCGACACCAAGGCGCCGACCGCAGCCTTGATGGCCTGCTTAGCAGAGATGAGGTCACTCATCGCCATGCTCCCACAACGGTAGGATATACTCCCAAGGAGGCGCACTTACAACGTCTATGTTGCTGATTCCGAACACGATTCCGCTAAATCTGCGAATATCATTAAAGGTGTCCATGGGCTCATCAATTGGTACCGCTATGACAAGATTTTTGCCCCTCCAGCGTGTCTTCTCAGGGACCCAGTTGAGATCGAATGGGTGATGATGCGTTTCTCCCACGCGGCGACCGCCCCAAGGGGTGTTGTACCGTTTCTGGTTCGAGTGCCCCTTTTGGAGCGAACGCCACTCAACTCGCCAAAGGGGGACACAGGGGCGCCCAGGTTTTCGCGGGATTCTAAGCTCGAAGGTGACGTGACAATTAGGTCGATCACTAAGATGGCTTGCGTGAAGCGCCAGCCTAGGCAGAGTCCGCCCATCTTCAGCTTCTAGCGACACGTCGAACCAAGAAAGTTTTGTCTCCGGCGTGGGCTCAGACCAGCCTGGGAATGCCACTATGCGCTTCGGTGCCGAAACAAGCCATCGCAGGGGGTCCTCGGGATGGGCCATGTGCCTTGCATACACCCTCCTTGGTGGGTATGCGAGATACCTGCGTCAAGGGGATAATCCCCTTAGGAATTGTCCAATGCGAGGCCGACCATATGACGAACCTTCTCAAGTCCGCCACTGGCTTGTCATAACGGGCAAGGCGGAACACTCCGGCCTCACCAAATCGCCGAGGCAAAGGTGCTCTCCGACCTGCCGAGTAATGCTGGCCTGTGTTGGATGGACTGCACCGCGCTGCTGACCCCCTTCGCCCGAACTCCTTCGCCCCCCCAATTGATGATTGAGAAATACTTGACGATCTGGTGGATGGACTTGCTCTCCCATAGATTACCCTTGTATTCACATTATTCTCTCGTTACAAGTTGGTTGGCGTCGTTCTGAACATCGGATGTGGCGCGAGCGACGCTCGTCATTAGTGAGGAAGAGCATGATCTTTGACATCCTGAAAACCGCTCATCGCCCCATCCGGAGGCTGCCGCGCTTGCCATTCTGGGTGCGGTGCCGGCCTGTTTGATCTGGCACTGGCGCGACGCCGCAAGGCCGCAAGGCCGCAAGGCCGCAAGGCCGCGTAACGGTATGTCGTTCCACGTGAGGAAACAATCATGAAACTACAATACCTTGTGGCCGTCGGCGGCATTCTGGCGCTGTCCATGCCGACGGCGCGGGCGAATGTCGCCTCCTACACCGTCAGTGGATCAAGACTCTTCAGTTCAGAGGCGCCGGTACCTGATGTAGGGGGCGTTCCAACCTTCGATACGTCACTGGGGACGCTTCAGAGCATAAGCTACACGCTCACTGGCGTCTTTTTTGAAGGTATAGAACCATTCCCCATCCCGTTGAGTGGCCTTCCACCATTCCTCACCGTTGAGGTGAGCGCGGATGCTGACCTTTTTCTAGCCGGTATCGCCACCCTGAACGAAACGATTACCGTCCCGCTGGTCGATGGTTTCGTCTATGACGTTGGAACAGTGTCCGGCGAGGGTCCGGGAACAATCTCGTTCGGGTCTTCTGGGACCATGTCCCTGGCGGATTACGATGAATCGATCGCAGGAGACGGCGCCTTCCATTTCTACGGCGACGGTGGCGCCGGTGATCCTGGTGATGGTCAGGTTGGTGAGGTCACGGTCGAAGCCGATGTGACTTACACCTACGCGGTTCCGGAGCCTGCCGCGCTGGCGATCCTGGGCGTCGGGCTGCTTGGTCTAGCCCTGGCGCGGCGACGAACTGGTTGATCGCCGGGGACGCGATCGCATCGGCGAGGACACGACCGACGCCGCGATCGATGCGTGGCTGCTCAGCGAATGACCTTTGCGCGGCGCCGTAGTGGGGCCGACAGATGGACGGGAGTAACGTTGAAACTGTCGCTGCCTTCTGCACCTGCATGTCCACCTGATGGAGATGTCGCCGTGTCCGGGGGTTGCGCTGGTCACCGGGATCGGCTGCGCGAGGGGTGTCCCGACATGGGGCACCTGAGCGGCGCGGTGAGACCGCGGAGGCCGGGCTCATCCGCCAGCGCTTGGGGTTCGCGTCCGCCCGCGCCGACCAGCCGGTGTCGGTGTCCTGTTTCTGCGCCTGCGGCGAGGCGGCTTGAGCGGCACGCGATAGGCGTCCCGCCACGGCGCCGAGGTAGTTTCAAGCACCGCGCGATGCGCCCACAAAATGCTGCATATGCGAAGGCGATGTGACCACAAAATGCTGCGACTGCGAACGCGTTGTGGCCGCAAAATGCTGCACCTGCGAAAGCGATGTGTCCACAAATCCCGGCGCCGGCGCCGCCGGTGTGTCCACATTCCGGAGGCCGGCGGAGCCTAGCGCTCCGGCTCCTCGGTGTCGGACTCGACTTCGATGTCCGGCCCGATCGCGTCGGCGTCGTCGCCGAGTTCGGAGACGTCCTCGGGCACGTCCTCCTCCTCGGTTTCCTCGGCGCCCTCGACCTCGACGTCGGCCTCATCGGCGCCCGGCGGCGGGACCGGCTTCTTCGGGCGGCGGTCCTCGACGACGTTGCCCGACGGGCGGCGCTGCTTCGGCAAATCGAGCGGCTGTTCGGTGCCGCATTTCGGGCAGATCGCGGGCGACTTGCCGAGATCGTAGAACCGGGTGGCGCACGAGACGCAGATGCGCTTGGTGCCGAGTTCGGGCTTCGCCAACGGATGCCTCGCGTGGGTATGGGAAACGGAGCGCGCGGCCATGCCATCGGGGCGGGAACCTGTCAAATGCGATCGGGCGTGGTATGCGGCGCCGATGGGCCCGACACCGATGACGGCGTATCCGGCTTCCAGACTGACGGGACGCATCGCCGTGCCCGGCGACAAGTCGATCAGCCATCGGGCCTTGATGTTCGGCGCCCTGGCGGTCGGGGAGACCCGCATCAGCGGGCTGCTGGAAGGCGAGGACGTGAAGCGGACCGCCGCCGCGATGCGGGCGCTCGGCGCCGAGGTCACGCGCGGCGCCGATGCGGTTTGGCGGGTCGCCGGGCGGGGCATCGGCGGTCTGACCGAGCCGGACGACATCCTCGACATGGGCAACTCGGGCACGGCGGCGCGGCTGCTGTGCGGCAT
>JBAWFF010000187.1:0-1718 GCA_049591635.1 Acetobacteraceae bacterium | reverse complement strand
GTCCTGGTGCCGCGCGCCGCGGCGCTCGACTGGCGGATCCTGGACGGGGTCGGCACGCTTGGCCTGACCGCCGGAGCGTCGGCGCCGGAGCGGCTGGTCGCCGAGCTGATCGACATGCTGGCCGCTCGCTTCGAGCTGGCGATCGAGGAGCGCCAGGTGGCGCGCGAGAGCGTGGTGTTCAAACTGCCGGACGCCCTCGCTTCCTGATGGCGGTCTACACGGAAGTCTCCGACGAGGCGCTGACCGTGTTCCTCGCCGATTACGACATCGGCGCGCTGGTTGCCTTCCGCGGCATCGCCGAGGGGGTGGAGAACAGCAACTACGCGCTGAAGACGACGCAGGGCGACTTCATCCTCACGCTTTACGAGAAGCGCGTCGATCCGGAGGAGCTGCCCTGGTTCCTCGGCCTGATGGAGCATCTGGCGCGCCGCGGGATCGATTGCCCGCTGCCGGTCGCCGCGCGCGACGGCGCGGCACTGCGGTTCTTGTGCGAGCGTCACGCCGCGATCACCACTTTCCTGCCCGGCATCTGGCCCCGGCGCGTCCGCCAGGCCCATTGCGCCCCGGTGGGGGCGGCGATCGCCAAGCTGCATGTGGCCGGACGAGACTACGCGCCGCGTCGGGCCAACGCGCTGGGGCCGGGCGGCTGGCGCCCGTTGCTGGAGCGCACGCGCGCGCGCGCTGACGAGGTGCATCCGGGGTTGGGGGCGGAGTTGGACCGAGCGTTGGATGGGATTCTGGCCGCTTGGCCGGCGGGATTGCCCGTCGGGCACATCCACGCCGATCTGTTTCCCGACAACGTGTTCTTCCTGGAAGGCCGTGTGTCCGGCCTGATCGACTTCTATTTCGCCGCGACCGATCTGCTGGCCTACGACATCGCCGTGTGCCTCAACGCCTGGTGTTTCGAACCGGATTATGCGTTCAACGTCACGAAGTCGCGGGCCATGCTTCGTGCCTACACCGAGATTCGTCCGCTCAGCGAGGGCGAACAGGCGGCACTGCCGGTGCTGTGCCAGGGCGCGGCGATCCGCTTCCTGCTGACCCGGCTGTTCGACTGGCTCAACACTCCGCCGGGCGCCTTGGTGACGCGGAAGGATCCGATCGAGTATTTGCGCCGGCTACGGTTCCATCTGTCCGCGCTGGGTGCGGGTGCGTATGGACTCTGAGACGGTCGAGGTGTGGACCGATGGCGGCTGCAAGCCGAATCCCGGGCCGGGTGGATGGGGCGCGATCCTGCGGTTTCGCGGCTCCGAGCGCGAATTGTCGGGCGCCGAACCCGCGACGACGAACAACCGCATGGAGCTGACGGCGGCGACGATGGCGCTGGAGACGCTGACGCGGCCCTGCCGGGTGATCCTGCATACCGACAGCGAGTACGTGTGCCTGGGCATGACCCGCTGGCATACTGGCTGGGTGCGGCGGAACTGGCGTTCCAGCACGGGCGATCCGGTCGCCAACATGGACCTGTGGACCCGCCTGCTGGCGGCGGCGTCGACGCACGAGATCGAATGGCGCTGGGTGCGCGGGCACTCGGGCGATACGATGAACGAGCGCGCCGACGTGCTGGCGACGGCGGCGAGGCGGGCTCTGGGGTAAGCGGAGGCATCAGCGATGGCCGACACCTACGATCTTGTCGTGATCGGGTCCGGAGTCGCCGCGCAGAGCGCGAGCGCGCAAATTCGGGAGGCGGGCTGGACGGTCGCGGTCATCGACCATCG
>JBAWFF010000186.1:0-3272 GCA_049591635.1 Acetobacteraceae bacterium | reverse complement strand
GTGGCCTGAAGGCCAAAAACCTTCATTGGGGGTCTCCGGAAGCTGTTGGTCTCGCAACCCCAGCCTCCGAGATCCCCAAGCTCTTTCAAGAGCCCTCGCGTCTCATATGTGTCTGAACCCGGACAGCCTCGCGAGGGGAGGGGGAGTTGTCATACGGAAGCGACGGTCATCTCACGCCGGCGCGGCTGCGAGTTCGTCAAGGAGTGCCTTGGCGTCCATCAGATCGGGCCTGTCGAAGCCCTCAGTGAACCAGCCATGGATAGGGGCGAGCAAGGCGTGCGCCTCGTCGCGCTTTCCCTGATCGCGCCAAAGCCGGGCGAGGCTGACCGACGCGCGCAACTCGAACAGCCTCGCCGATTGCGTGCGCGCGATCCCGATTGCTCGCTGGAAATCGGCTTCCGCCCTTGCCGGATCGGCCATCCGCAACTCGCCTTGGCGACGATGCAGATCGGAGTCGATCCAGACTTCGCCGGTCTTTGCCGACATCGCGAGGGCCTGATCGAGGAGATCGAAAGCAAGTCCGCTGGCGCCGGTCCAGGCATGGATGTCCGAAAGCATGCCTATCGAGTCAGACCGATAGAGAAGGACGCCCATTCTGTCGAACTCGGCCAGCGCCTCGCTCAGCAGCGCGCGGCCGCATTCCAACTGACCAACCGCTCCGGCGAGCCATCCTGCGTAAGAGTTGCCGCGAGCGAGCCAGAAAGAGAATCCCTGTTCCCGGGCGAGTTGGCAAAGCTCGGAAGACCGTGCGTGCAACAATGGTAGATCGCGGACAGCTAAAGTCGTGTAGCACGATGAGCTCAATGTGACTGCTATTGAGGGAAGGTGCTGTCGCTGTCGGGCACTTGCCACGCTGAGAGCCGCTTGCCGTGCGGCCTGCTCCAGGTATCCCGCGCAAGTGAGAGTCCGGGACCACTGGCCACGAAAGAGGCTGCGGGCATCAATGCCGAACGAACTGGCGGCGTCCTCGTACTGGTCGCCTTCGCATTCAGTGCTGGCGGCGGCAAACACTCTCACGCTTTCGCCCACGTGCCCAAGATGAAAACAGGATGTGCCATAGGCAGTCGCCGCCATGACCCGTGTGGGCGCGTCGCGCTGTCTGGCGCTCAGCGCCTGAAACTCGCTTGCGACCTCTCGAGCCGCCGCTAGCCGCCCGGCATGCAATTTGTATGTCCAGTCACCGCTGAGTATCCCGGCCGACACTTCGCGAAGCCAGGTTGTTGCGGTATCAGGTCACGACGAACCTCAAGAGCTTGGGAGAATGCCGCGCCATGTTCAGGCGATCCCAGGCCATACACCGACATCTGCACATTCCCGAGTGCGAGGGTCAGCTCGGCTCGACGAAGAGTTCGGTCGGGTCCCTCCGGCATCTCCGCTGAAAGAGCCAGACCATGCGTGAGATGCGCATGCGCCTCCGCCATCGCCGAGCCCGCGGCGGACTGCTCTCCCGCACGTAGGATAGGCCACCGCCTTTTCCGTTGCTCCTGCCTGAGCGAAATGGTGGCCGAGCAAATCGGGATCGATCGCAACGACTTCCGCATCACGCTCCAGCGCATTCCCGATCGCGGCGTGAAGCGCCATCCGCGTGGCACGCAACAGACTATCATACGCGGCGTCCTGCACGAGTGCGTGCTTGAACGTGTAGGACGCCTGGCCACGTTCTCCGCGACGGAACATGAGGCCGGAGGAGACCAACTGGTCGAGCCCGTCGTCCAGCACCTGATCCGGCAGGTCCGCAACAGCGCGGATCATCGCGTACGAGAAATCGCGCCCGAACACCGCGCCGATCTGCGCTACCTGCCTGGCTTGCGGCATTCTGTCGAGACGCGCCAGCAACGACGCCTGCAAGGTTGCAGGCACGGCGACCCCGGCTGCTTCGGGCGCGGCCCGCGTGGCTCCCTCCACCACCGATTTAGTCAACTCTTCGATGAAGAGAGGTACTCCGTCGGACTGTGCGACGATGCGTTCGATCAGCGCGGGCGACAGCGCCGGCTGCATCGTTTGTTGCGCGGCGAGGGCTGTCGCATCGGCATGATCGAGCCGGCTCAGCGTCATCAGACTGACCCCGGCATGGCCGGCCCAAGGTGCGCTGAACTCCGGCCGGAAGGTCATAACAAGAAGCACCCGCAGCCCGCCGACGCGCTGGATCAGGTCGTCCACGACTTCGCGCGTGCTCGGGTCGGCCCAGTGCATGTCCTCGAACAGCATCAGTACCGGCCGGTCCCGACTCAGCCGCTCGATCTGGCGAATCAGAGCATCGAAGGTTCGCTCCTTGCGCCGCTGCGGGCTGAGGTTGAGCGCGGGCAACCCATCCGTCGGCAGCGTCAGCAGCGCCGCCACAAGCGCTAGCTCTTCCGGATCGACGCCGGCAAGGAGGGCGCGCAGCTTTCCAAGCCGATCGGCTTGCGTGTCTTCGCGGACGAAACGGGCAGCGAACTCCAACTGGCTGATGACAGGATGGAGCGGACTGTCCTGGTGGTGCGGCGAACAGAAATAGCGCAGCCGTGTGGGCGTCTCGCCTTGCAGCTGTTCGTCGAGCGCCGCAAGGAGGCGCGACTTGCCGATCCCCGGCTCGCCCGAGATCAGCACAACCCGGCCCCGGCCGTCCTTCGCCTGGGCCCAGCGGCGTTGCAGAAGCTCCAGCTCCTCCTGGCGTCCGATCAACGGACTGAGCCGGGCGGCATGCAGCGCCTCGAACCGGCTCGAGTTCGGCCGCTCGGCCTGGACCTCGAACGCCTCGACCGGTTCGGGCAGTCCCTTGAGCGTCAGGGCGCCACGGCCGTGCAGCTCGAAGAGGTCGCCGAGCATACGCTGGGTGGGTCCGTCTATAACGATCCCGCCCGGTCCTGCCTCGGCCTGAAGCCGGGCCGCGCGGTTCGGCGTCTCGCCGATGGCGGTCTGTTCCCGCGCCTCGCCCGTCCCGATCCGATCGCCGACCACCACGAGGCCGGTCGCGATCCCGACCCGAACGCGGAGCGCCTCGCCCTGGATCGGAGCGGCTGAAACCGCCTCAGTCACGGCCAGCGCGGCGCGGACCGCTTGCTCCGCGTCCGTCTCGCCAGCCCTGGGCCAGCCGAAATAGACGAGGATTCCGTCGCCCCATGTATTTGGCGATGAAGCCGTCGAACCGCGCGATGGTCCCGGCGGCACGGCCCTGGTACGCGCGGATCAGTGCGCCAAGGTCTTCGGGGTCGAGCCGCGAGGACAGCTCGGTCGAGCCGACCAGGTCGCGGAACATGACGCTGAGCTGGCGGCGCTCCGCGGTCGTCGGC
>JBAWFF010000185.1:0-2474 GCA_049591635.1 Acetobacteraceae bacterium | reverse complement strand
GGCGCGGATAAAGCCCACCGAGTAGGCGAGGCGCCAACGCAGCCCGATCAGGCGCGCGCTCGTGCGCGGGATCAGCGCCGCCGGCGCCAGCAATCCGGCCACGGCGAGGCGGCGCGGCAGCGAACGCCAGACGGCGTCATGCTCACCCAGAAGGCGCCGCGTCGCGACCGCGGAGGCGCCTTGCCAGTAGAGGCGGCGGAGAAGCCAGGCCGGATTGAGGCGGTCCGCCTGGATTTGGTGGCCGACGACAATGCTTGGATCGTGACGGGCGGACAGTCCGGCGTTCTGCAGACGCCACGCGAGCTGAACCTCCTCGTCGGACAGCAACGCGCCGCCGTAGCGCCCGATCGCGGCGCGGAACCCGCCCGCCTCCAACAGCGCGGCGACGTTGACCACCATGTTGGCGGCATAGGGCTCGACGCCGGGGGGCAGCTCCTTGGTCCGGTATTCGCCCGCCTGCGCGTGTTCCATGATCGCCAGCGTGCCGCGCAGCCGCTCCGGCCACCACGGCGGGAGCGGCGCCTCCCACAACGGCAGGATCCGACCGCCGATCAGCGAGGGCGGGTCCGACGCCTCGATCACGTCGAGGATCGTGCTCACCCAATTCGGCTCGGCGATCGCGTCGTCGTCGATATAGGCGATCCAGGCGGCGCGCGCGCAGCGGGCGCCGACATTGCGCGCGAGGCTCACGCCCGGGCGCTCGACCCGGAGATGCCTGAAGTTCGGCGCCTCCAGCACGAGGCGGGCGACCTCGCGCTCCGCGACGGCCGCCGAGGCGCTATCGACCACCAGCACCTCGAACCGGTCGGCCCGGACGGTTTGACGGCGCAAGCCGTCGAGGCAGGCGCGAAGATAGGCCGGGCGATCATGGGTGCAGACGCACACGGTGAGGCGAGGCGCATCGTCCATGCCGCCACCTTCGGCGACGATAATTAAGAGATCGTTAACGGGCGCCCAATGCAATGGTAATTAAATCCGGCTGCTCGCATGGCGCCGGGGTCATAGACGTTTCGGAGGTCGACGATGACCCGCCCGCGCATCGCCCCCGCCAGCCGCTCGGGGGCCAGCGCGCGGAACTCGTTCCACTCGGTGATCAGCACCAGCGCATCGGCACCGGAGGCCGCCTCCAGCGCGTTCTGGCAATAGGCGACGTCCGAAGGCAGCACCTTCATGGCTTGGTCCATGCCCTCGGGGTCGAAGGCGCGCACCTTGGCGCCGTCCCCGATCAGGCGGGAAATGATCGGCACCGACGGCGCATCGCGCATGTCGTCGGTCTCCGGCTTGAAGGTCAGGCCCAGCACGGCGATGGTCTTGCCGCGCACCGAGCCGCCGCAGGCGGCGATAACGCGGGTGGCCATGCCGGCCTTGCGGGAATCGTTGACCGCGACCACCGCCTCGACCAAGCGTGCCGGCGCACCGAAATCCTGCGCGATCCGCATCAGCGCCAATGTATCCTTCGGAAAGCACGAACCGCCGAAGCCCGGGCCCGCGTGCAGGAACTTGCGGCCGATCCGCCCGTCCAGCCCGATGCCGCGGGCGATATCATGGACGTCCGCGCCCACCTTCTCGCACAGATCGGCGATCTCGTTGATGAACGTCACCTTCATCGCGAGGAAGGCGTTGGCGGCGTATTTGGTCAGTTCGGCGGTCTCGATGCCGGTGAAGACGATCGGGGCCTCGATCAGATAGAGCGGGCGATAGACCCGGCGCAGCACCTCGCGCGCCCGCTCGCTCTCGGCGCCGATCACCACGCGATCGGGGTGCATGAAGTCGGCGATCGCCGAGCCTTCGCGCAGGAATTCGGGGTTCGACGCGACGTCGAAATCGAGGTCGGGACGGACGTCGCGCACGATCTCGGCGATGCGCCGGCCGGTGCCGACGGGAACGGTGGATTTGGTGATGATCACCGCGTATCCGCTCAGCGCGCGGGCGACCTGCTCGGCGGCGGCATAGACATAGGTCAGGTCGGCATGCCCGTCGCCGCGCCTCGTCGGCGTGCCGACGGCGATGAAAACCGCCTCGGCAGTCGCCACGGCGGCGGAAAGATCGCCGGTGAACGCGAGCCGGCCGGCGCGCGCGTTCGAGGTGACGAGTTGCTCCAGCCCCGGCTCGTAGATCGGGATCTGGCCGGCGACCAACGCCGCCAGACGCGCCGGATCAGTCTCGACAACGGTCACCTCGGAGCCGAATTCGGCGAAGCAGGCACCGGAGACGAGGCCGACATAGCCGCCGCCGATCATCGCGATTCGCAATGGAAACTCCTGCGTCCGTAGCCGCGCGTTTGAGCACAGGGGGAAGGCCGGCGCCACTCGGAACCCGTCCATTCGGGCGGCTATTTCCGCCGACCGGCGTGTTCGTCGATCGCCGCCTGTTCGCGCCGCAGGGCGGCGACGCGCGTCTCCTCGGCGCGACGCGACAGCTCCGCCTCCATCCCCGCCAAGGCGGCGCGGGCGGCGCCGAGGACGGCACGGGCG
>JBAWFF010000184.1:0-2884 GCA_049591635.1 Acetobacteraceae bacterium | reverse complement strand
AACCGTTCGATCAGCCGGTCGGCCCACGCCGCCAAGGCGGCTCGGTCGAACTTTATCGAGCGATTCCGGATTAGGTTCGCCGCGTCGAAGTGTCGCATCGCCTCGGCGTATTCGTGGAAATCGTCATACACCTTGCCGAGCGCGAAATGCAGGGCCATCCGCTCCTGATCGTCCAACCGATCCGTTGCGAGCGCGGCCTTCATGCGTTCGACGACGGGCTGGTCCGCCGAGGTGAATTTCTTGGTCCGGACGATCCCGTTCCATGAACCGGCCAAACGCGGATTGAGCTGAAGCGAGCGGTCGTAATGCTCGGCCCCTTCCATCATGCGTCCTTCGGTGACGAGAAGGCCGGCAAGTGTCGCGTGGGCATCACCGCTTGTCGGATCTAGCGCGATTGCCTTACGCAGGAGCAATTCGGCCGCTTTGACGTTACGCCCCAGAAGCAGGGCCTTGATCCGACAGAGACGTCCCGCGGTTGTATCCGGAGCGGCCGCCGCCGCCTGCTCGTAGCACGCGATTGCCTCCTCGGAGCCACCACGCGCCTCGTAGAGTTCGGCAAGCCGGTGATGCACACCGGGGAGCTTGGGCGAAAGGGCAAGCGCGCGTTGGAACGCCCTCACCGCCTCGACATCAAGGCCCTGAAGGTCGAATGCCGTTCCGAGGTCGCGATGGGCAATGGCGAAATCAGGCTTGAATGCGATCGCCTGCGTCAAGCTGGATGCAGCCGCGGCAAACTGCCCTGCCTGTAGTAAGGCGGTGCCGAGCGCATAGTGCGTGTCTGGGTCTTCCGTATCCGACAGGGCCGCCTTTCGGAGGATCCCAATGGCCTCGGCTTCTCGTCCCGCTCGCAGCAATTGTAGCCCGCGTTGACGCAGTTTCTTGGCCGCCTTGGCGTCGCGCGGCGACGTGGGCACATTTCGCCCTGCCCCCCCGGCCCATGTATCCTTGCTGACCGCGCCGTCCAGTTCACGTCGCAGCAGGTTGTCTGAGCGCGCAATGCGGCCCGCGTCGGAGAAGACATGCTGGCCCAGGGACTCGCGCGAGGGCCCGCCGGTCATGCGAGGGGGCGATCCGCCGAGGTGGCGTGCGTCGGATCGGCCAATAGCTCGCGCAGCTCCCCCAGCCACGGCTCGTAGCGACGCCAGCGCTCCAGCGAGGTCGTATAAACCGGCTGACGTGCCTGCCAGCGGCTCGCGGTCTTCACCGCGCGATCGTTTCGCTCGGGCGCGAGGCAGGCATCGTCCCATTCCAGTCCGCAGAACGCCACCAACCGACGGGTCGTCGCCTCCCGATCGGCGACCAACTGCTCGTAGTCCACGTCCATGAATCGATCGGGCGGCAGCACACGGCGCCAATGCTCCATCAGGCGCTGATACTGGCGATAGTAGAAGACCAACTCGGCGCGGTCGTAGGCGTAGTCGTGCCGACCCTTGAAGTGCGTAAAGAGGATCGACAGGCATGTATCGACCGGGTTGCGCCGGCAATGCACGATGCGCGCATCGGGGAAAGCGAGCCGGATCAGCCAGATGCGCTGGAAATTGTCGGGCGCCTTGTCGGTGACGCGCAGCGCGCGCGGGCCGATGCGACGGAGCAGGGTGCGGTATGCCTCGGCGGTTTGCGCGATCACGGCGGCGTCGATGTTTCGTTGCTTGGATATCGTCCAGACGTCGAGGCGCTCCTTCCAGAACGGCAACTCCCCACCCGCCGCCACCGCCGGATGGGAGGACAGGACCTGTTCGGCCAAGGTCGTGCCGGAGCGCGGCATCCCCAGAATGAGCAGCGGCAGGCCGTCGTCCTCGTGGTGCGGTCGGGCGACCGCGCGCGCCGTCTTGTCGAATGCCTCGGCGGTGAAGCCGCTGATAAGACTGTCGAAATGTTGGACCAGGGGAGGCCGATCCAGGCGCCCCGACATCGCCTTCAGGCGGTTGGCCGTATCGTAGTGCCGCATCGCCGTCGCGCGGTCGCCGAGATCGTCGAACGCCTTCCCCAGACCGAAGTGGACGTTGATGCGCAGCGTCTCGTCCAGCCCAGAACGCTCCGCGAGTACCTGCATCCGGGTTAGCAACGGTCGATCGGAGTCGCTCATCCGCCTCGCGATCACTAAATCCGAGGAAGCATAGGGCTCCTCCGGCGCCAGTTCGATCGCCTTTGTAAGGTGCTCCCGTGCCGCCTCGAACCGCCCACGCTGCGACTGCAATTGGCCAAGCAGGTAACTCGACGCCGCGCGCGTCGGAGCGAGAACGCGGGCACGCTGAAGTTCCCTCTCCGCCTCCTCCAACCGATCGTCGAGCATCAACGCCTTGGCGAGGTAGATCTGGCGGTCGGCTGGGTCGTCGGCCGCTCGGCTCGCCCGGTGAAAGGCCGCCGAGGCCTCGCGCTCACGCCCGAGTTGATCCAGCGCCTCGGCCAGAGCGGCGAGGGCGCTTGGGAAGACGGGGCGCAGTTCGACGGCGCGTTGCAACGCCACCGTTGCCTCAGCCGCGTGGCCGCAGTGAAGGCAGGTCACGCCCAGGTCATGGTGTGCCTCCGCGCTGTGTGGATCGAGGCGGGCAATCTCGCGCAGCGCGGGAATGGCTTCCCTCCATCGTCCCGCTTCGCCCAGGGTTTTGACGGTGCGGAGATGCCCCGATACGCCGCGCGCCGCGACCGGCGTTGCCGGACTGGACCCGACCCGGCTTTGCTTCGGCTGGCAGCACTGCTTGAATTTCCGCCCGCTGCCGCAGGGACAAGGGTCGTTGCGGCCGACTTTCTTGGTGTCGGGGACCGCGGCGCCAGCTTGGCTCATGCTGGAGCGGTTCGGCGGCGATCGGGACCGCCCGGCTCACCCCTCCCCCTACCCCCTCCCGCAAGGGGAGGGGGGACTGGTTTGGGCGAGTCCCCCCTC
>JBAWFF010000183.1:0-3740 GCA_049591635.1 Acetobacteraceae bacterium | reverse complement strand
ACCGGCGCGGCCGAGAAGGACTGGCTCGCGCTGTTCGGGCCGTTCATGGAGAAGGCGATGGCGCCCGATTACGGGATCAAGATCGACTACGCGAGACCGCCGGCCGCGCCATCGCCACCCCTCCCGGCAGCGGCCTATCTAGGGAGCTACCGGAGCGACCTGTTCGGCGATGCCACGGTCACGGCCGCCGGCTCTGCCTTGATCCTGGCCCTGGGGCCGAAGCAGGTCGCCTTTCCGCTCCGTCACTTCAGCCGCGACGTGTTCACCTATCAGCCGGTCGGCGAGAACGCGGCCGGCTTGAGCGCTGTCACGTTCACGGTCGGCGCCGGGCAGGCGGCCACGGCGGTCACGATCGAGAACCTCGACATCAACGGCCAGGGAGGTTTCGTGCGGTGAGCGCTAGGCGTGCACCAGGGGGCATCCGGTCTCGGCCATCGGCATCGTCGACTCTTCGCCCGACATGGTGCCGATGGGCTTGTAGAAGTCCCACTTCTCCTTCGACTCCGAGGCCGGCTTCACCTGCCAGACATACATCTTCTCGGCCACCCGGCCGTTCGGCTGGATCGCCACGTTGTCGTCGTAGAAATCATTGACCGGTGTGGCGTGCAGCTTCGCCGAGACGGCATCGCCATCGACCGTGCCCGCCGCCTTCACCGCCTTCAGCCACGCCAAGGTCGCCGAGTACTGGCCGGCGTGCAGCATGGTCGGCGGGGAGTTCATCTTAGCGACATAGCGCTTGGTCCAGGCGCGGGTCTTGTCGTTGAGGTTCCAATAGAACGAATTGGTCAGCACCAGCCCCTCGCAGATGTCCTGACCCACCGCGGCGACATTGGTGATGAACATCAGCAAGGTCGCCATCTTCTGGCCGCCCTTGGCGATCCCGAACTCGGAGGCCTGCTTGAGGCAGTTCACCAGATCGTCGCCCGCGTTCGCGAACCCGATCACCTTGGCGCCGGAGGCACGCGCCTGCACGAGGTAGCTGGAGAAATCGGCGGTGCCCAGCGGCGCCCGCACGCTGCCGAGTATCTTGCCGCCGGCCTTCTTCACGAACTCCTCGGTGTTGGTCTGCAAGGAGGTGCCGAACGCATAGTCGGCGGTGATGAAGAACCAGGTGTCGCCGCCCGCCTGCGTCAGCTTGCCGCCGGTGCCCTTCGCCATCGCATACGTGTCGTAGGTCCAGTGGAAGCCGTAGGGCGTGCAGAGTTTCTGGGTGAAGTTGGTCGAGGCCGGTCCGGTGATGAGGTAGATGACCTTCTTTTCCTTCGAGATCGTCTGCATCGCCAGCCCCGAGGAGGTGGCGGCGCCGTCGGTCAGCACATTCGCGCCATGCGCGTCGATCCATTCGCGCGCCAGCGCCCCGGCGATGTTCGGCTTGTTCTGGCCATCCACTTGGATGACCTCGATCTTGCGGTCGAGCACCGAGCCGCCGAAATCCTCCACCGCGAGGTCGCAGCCGACCTTCTGACCAGGCCCGCCCACGTCGCGGTATGGGCCATTGAGGTCGCTGATCATCAGGATGCGGACCGGCTGGGACGTGCTTTGCGCCCGAATGATGCCCGGACGGGCCAATGGCGCCACGGCCAGTCCGGTAAGTGCCGCGCGGCGGGTGAGATTGTTCATCGTTGATTCCTCCCTGGCAGTCATGGACGGGGGCGGGTCGTTGCCCGCCCCCTGCGTGGATCAGGGCTGCACGAAGCCCTGCACCTGGTTCTCGGCCCACGAGATCACGTCCTTGATCGACGAGCCGCTCTTTAGCTTCGCCAGCATGGTCGAGCCGACGCCGGCGTTGTACATCTGCACGGCGATGTCGGCCGGGGCGGGGGCATAGGCGATGCTGAACTTGGCATCGTGCCACGGCCGCAACGGATAATTGTACACCGTGCCCACCGGCGGCTCGACCTCCGACCAGACCTTGAAGTCCATCATGGAGTTTTGCGGCGGCAGGTCGTAGCCGACGGTCGCCGGCTCGCGCGCCTGCACCACGTCGCGCTGCATCAGGTACTCGATCAGCTCCTTCGCCGCCTGCTTTTGCTTGCTGAATTTCCAGACGCCCCAGAACCAGCCGAGATACGGGATGAAACGTCCCTTCGGACCGGCGGGATTGGGGAACGTCCAGCAATCGGCGGCGATCGTCGGAGCGTCGCGCTTGGCCACCGCCCACGCCGAGGGCGGGTTGAAGATCATAGAGCTCTTGCCCGAGATCAGCGCCCGGTTGTTCGAGGCGTCGTCATAGCTCACCGCGTCGGGCGGCAGGAACTTGACCAGCTTCTGGGCGTATTCCAGGACTTGGTTCACTGCGGCGGACTTGACCTGCGGCTTGCCGTCCTTGTCGATCAGTTCGGCGCCGTACGACACGAACAGCGCGCCCACCCAGTCGACGCTGTCGGTGGTCTGGCTCAGTCCCAGCGCGAACGGATGGCCGTCCTTCATGGCCGCCTCCGCCGCCTTGATGAAGTCGCCCTCCCAGGTCCATTCCTTGCCTTCGTCCTTGGCCTCGTGCGTCGGGTACATCTGCGTCACGTCGAGGTCGATGTACTTCTTCATCAGGCTGATGCGCGCGCAGGACGGCTTGGTCTGCGAGCCCCAGCTGGTCGGCACGGCGGCCCAGTTCCCGCTCTTGCTGGCGGCGAGATACTTCGACACGTTGTTGAACGGGCCGGCCTTGGCCTCCAGCGCCTTCACCACGTCGTCCATCGGCTCGAGCTTGTCGGCGTAGTTGTGCGCGTCCCAGGTCGCGAACGTCATCAGGTCGTGCCCGGCGCCGCCTTGCGCCTCGGCGGCGGCCGTCAGCTGGATCTTGTTGCTGCTGCTGGTGATGAAGTCGAGCTGGACGGTGACGTTGTTCTTCTTGCCCCAATCCTCCACCTGCTGCTTCATCACCGCGTCGGCGCCGGGAACCCAGTGATCCCAGAACCCAACCTTGAGTGTCGTGGCCGCATTCGTCCCGCGTATGTGCACGAGCGGCAGCGCGGCACTTGCCACGGCGGTCTTCAGCGCCGCCCTTCGGGTCATCGTCCAGCGTGTGGTCATCCCTGTTTCTCCTGCTCCAGGGGCGGAGGATGCACAGCCCGTCGAACGCTGGCAATATTGCGCCGCGAACGGCCCCGGCGCACGTTGGAGGGCTCATCGGCGCGGGGAAACGCATGGCGTCCATGTTCGGCAAGACCGCCCTGCTGGAGCTCCTGAAGCAGGAGGGCGTCCGCGTGATGTTCGGCAATCCGGGCACCACGGAGTTGCCGCTGATGGACGCCCTCGCTGTCGAGACGGAGCTTCGCTATGTCCTCGCCTTGCAGGAAGCGCCGGCGATGGCGATGGCCGACGGCTACGCCCTCGCCTCCGGTGGGCTCGCCGTGGTGAACCTGCACGTCGCCCCCGGTCTCGGGAACGCGATGGGGATGCTGTACGACGCGCAGAAGGCCGGATCGCCCGTGCTGGTGACGGCCGGGCAGCACGAGCAGACGTTCAATTTCACCGAGCCGCTGCTATGGGCTGACCTGCCGCGCATCGCCCAGCCTTTCGTGAAATGGTCGCACGAGGTGCGCCGGATCGAGGATCTGCCGCGCGCCATCCACCGCGCCGCCAAGACCGCGCTCGCCCCGCCCACCGGTCCGGTGTTCCTGTCCCTGCCCGGCGACGTGCTCAACGCCAGCGCGGATATCGACCTCGGCACGCCGTCCCGCGTCGCGCCTCGCACGCGAGGAGACGCCGAGGCGATCGCGGCGGCGGCGGCGCTCCTCGCC